>NZ_JBKYAR010000004.1:4800-99911 GCF_047023275.1 Faecalibacillus sp.
AATGTTGTGGACACGATCACCATGAACACGATCATGACCATGAATGTTGTGGACACGATCACCATGAACACGATCATGACCATGAATGTTGTGGACATGATCATCATGAACACGATCATGACCATGAATGTTGTGGACATGATCATCATCACCATGATCATGAATGTGGTTGTGGACATCATCACCATCATGCTGATGAAGTTTTCAATAGTATTGGATTTGATACTGTTAAAAAATACAATGAAGTTGAATTAAGTGATATCTTAAATAAATTATGTAATGATGATAATGTTTTAAGAGCTAAAGGTTTTGTAGATAGTGGAAATGAAGACTGGTGGTATTTTGATTTAGTACCAGGTGAATTTGAAATTCGTTTAGGTAAACCTATTTATACAGGTCAAGTTTGTGTAATTGGTAAAGACTTAGATGAAAATACAATTAAGGAGTTATTTTTAGGATAAGCGTATGAATAAAACAAGAGTTTATTTATTTACTGGATTTTTAGAAAGTGGGAAATCTTCATTTATTCAAGATACTCTTCTTGAACAAGGTTTTGGTGAAGATGAAAAAACACTTATTATTGCCTGTGAAGAAGGTGAAGTTGCTTTCGATATTCCAGCTTTAGAAAAAGAAAATGCTTCTGTTGAATTTATTGAAAATGAAGAAGATTTAAATTATGAAACTCTTCTTCATCTACATCAAAAATATCAACCAACACAAGTTATGATTGAATATAATGGTATGTGGGATAATACAAAATTCGTTGATGAAATTTGTATTGATCAATGGCAAGTTGTTCAAATCTTAACAACTATTTCTGCTGAAACATTTGATCTTTATTACAACAATATGCGAGGTCAATTTGTTTATCATATTACTGGTAGTGATTTAGTTATTGTTAATCGTTGTGATGAAAATACAAAGAAATATCCTATTAGAGGAAGTATTAAATCTTTAAATCCAATGTGTCAAATTGTTTATGAAAACAAAAATAGACAAATTGAAGATTTAACTGTTAATGATTTACCTTATAATTTAAATGATGATTATATTGAAGTAAATGATATGGATTATGGTATTTTCTGTATGCATATTATGGAAAATCCACAAATTTATGAAAATAAAACAATTAAAATCAAAGGTAAAGTTATTGGCCGTGATAAATTAATTGAAAATGGTTTTGTATTAGGTAGACAAGCCATGGTATGTTGTAGTGACGATATGCAACTTTTAGGTTTAGTATGTATTAGTAAATACGCTAAAGATTTAATTAAAGATGAATGGTTAGTCGTTGATGGAACAATTAGCTTAGAATATGATGAATCTATTCAAAGTAATATTCCTATTTTACATGTTGATCATTTAGAAGGTGCTAAACCTTTAGAAAATGAATATGTTACATTTGATTAAGAGCTTTTAGCTCTTTTTCTATTTTATTTATAAATACTTTCATGTATAATGAATAGGCAAAAAGAGGTGGAAAAATGAAAGATTTTTGGTATGAATTAAAACATGTTTGTAAACAAAGTGGTGCTAGATATGGTATTTTACATACTCCTCATGGAGATGTAGAAACACCTATGTTTATGCCAGTAGGAACATTAGCTACAGTTAAAGGAATTGCCCCTGAAATGTTAAAAGAAATGGGATCACAAGTTATCCTTTCTAATACATATCACTTATGGTTAAGACCTGGAGAAGATATTGTAGCTAAAGCTGGTGGGCTTCATAAATTTATGAACTATGATGGTCCTATGCTTACAGATAGTGGAGGATTTCAAGTTTTTTCTTTAGGAAAAACAAGAAAAATAAAAGAAGAAGGCGTTTATTTTAAAAGTATTATTGATGGTAAGTCTTTATTCTTATCTCCAGAAAAAGCTATCGATATTCAAAATAAATTAGGAGCAGATATGATTATGTCTTTAGATGAATGTGCTCCTTATCCAGCAACTTATGATTATATGAAACATAGTGTTGAAAGAACAATTCGTTGGGCTAAAAGAGGTAAAGAAGCGCATCATAATGAAAAACAAGCGTTATTTGGAATTGTTCAAGGTGGAGAATATCCTGATTTAAGAGAAAAATGTGCAAAAGCACTTGTAGAAATGGATTTTCCTGGTTATTCAATTGGTGGAACAAGCGTTGGTGAACCAAAAGATGTCATGTATAAAATGGTTGAAGATGCTGTTCAATGGTTACCTGAAGATAAACCTCGTTATTTAATGGGAGTAGGTAATCCAATTGATTTAATTGAAGCAGCTATTCGTGGTATTGATATGTATGATTGTGTTTTACCAACACGTGTTGCTAGACATGGTGCTTTAATGACACATCATGGACGTATGAATATTAATAATGAAAAGTTTAAAGAAGATTTTACACCAATTGATCCTGAATGTGATTGTTATACTTGTAGAAATTATACAAGAGCTTATTTAAGACATCTTCATAAATCAGATGAATTATTTGGGAAAACATTGTTATCTATTCATAATGTTAGATTTTTATTACAACTTTCTGAAGATATTCGTAAAGCAATTCAAGAAGATTGTTTATTAGATTTTAAAGAAGAATTTTTAGATAAATATGGTAGAGATGTTTATAAGAGGGCTTTTTAGATGAAATTAAGTGAATTTGATTTTGAACTACCTGAAGAACTCATTGCTCAACATCCTGTTGAAAAAAGAGATACTTCTAGATTAATGGTAGTAAATAGAGAAAATGGAAATATTGAACACAGACATTTTTATGACATTCTTGATTATTTAAAACCAGGCGATGTTTTAGTAAGAAATAATACAAAAGTTATTCCTGCGCGTTTATTTGGAATTAAAGAAGAAACAAATGGACATGTAGAAGTTCTTTTGTTAAAAGAATTAAAGAAAGATACTTGGGAATGTTTATGTGGAAATGCTCGTATTGTTAAAATGAATACGGTGATTACTTTTGGTGAAGGGCTATTAAAAGCAAAATGTATTGAAATCAAAGATGAAGGTATTCGTGTTTTTGAAATGATATATGATGGGATTTTCTATGAAATCTTAGATCAATTAGGAACAATGCCTTTACCTCCTTATATTAAAGAAAAACTTGAAGATAAAAATAGATATCAAACAGTTTATGCTAAAATTGAAGGAAGTGCCGCAGCTCCTACGGCTGGTTTACATTTTACAGAAGAAATCAATCAAAAAATAAAAGATAAAGGTATTGAAATCCTTGATGTTTGTTTACATGTTGGTCTTGGAACATTTAGACCTGTTAAAGAAGAAAACGTTTTAGATCATCATATGCATAGCGAATTCTATATGATCAGCGAAGAAGTCGCTGATAAATTAAACAAAGCAAAAGCAAATGGTCAAAGAATCATCGCTGTAGGAACAACATCAACACGTACTTTAGAAGCTAATATGAAAAAATATGGTAAATTTACAGCAACAAGTGAGAATACAGATATCTTTATTTATCCTGGATATAAATTCGAAGCAATTGATTGTTTAATTACAAACTTTCATTTACCTAAATCAACATTATTAATGTTAATCAGTGCCTTTGCTTCAAAAGATCTTATTTTCAAAGCTTACAAAGAAGCTGTCAAAGAAAAATATCGTTTCTTTAGCTTTGGAGATAGTATGATGATTTTATAATGAAAGTTAATTACGATTTAAAATTCAAAGAAGAATTAGAAAAAATAAAAGGAACAAAACCTTCCCTACTTCTTCATGTTTGTTGTGGACCATGTAGTGGAAATGTTTTAAAAGAAATATCTGAATTTTTCGATATTACTATTTATTATTCTAATTCTAACATATATCCAGATACCGAGTATTTTCGTCGGTTTCATGAATTAGAAGATTTTATTCAACAATTTAATCAAGATTTCAATCAAAATATTCAAGTTATTGAAAAAGAATACCAACCCAAAGAATATTTACAAGATATATCTCAATATAAAGATGAACCTGAGGGTGGAAAACGTTGTTATCTTTGTTATTCAAAAAGAATGAAAGATGCATATGATTATGCTTCAACTCATCATTTTGATTATTGGACAACAGTTTTAAGTGTTTCTCCACATAAAAACAGCCAATGGATCAATGAAATTGGAGCAAGCTTTAATCAAGAAAAAACACAATTTCTTTTTAGTGATTTTAAAAAGAACAATGGTTATTTAAAATCAGTTAAATTTGCCGCATTATATAACCTTTATAGACAAAATTATTGTGGATGTGTGTATTCTTACCAAGATATGTTAATTAGAGAAAAAAATAAAGAACTACAAAAGTAATTCTTAAAACTATATGGTGCAAATTTGCACCATTTTTTATTTTAAATAATCATTATACTTGTTTAACATTATTCAAATTTTTATAATAATAAAAAAGACACTAGAATTGACTATAAAATCATTATTTATGTGTCGAAATGGGAGAGGATATTTATTATGATTGAAACGTTAATTTCTACTATGACTTATGGATTTTTAGGAAATTGGATGTTTGGCTTAATCATGACAAGTAATGGTGAATGGACTGCCTGGCCAGCATATGCTGTTTTACTAGGTGGTAGTGCAATAGCATATACCTTAATAAGTAGCTTTAAAGAAAAAAGACAATACTTTGCATCTTTAGTAGTTCTATTAGCTTATATTTTTATTTTAGGTTTGATTGCACTTGCAGCAATGCTTCTTGTATGGATATTTTTTAAAGCAATTGCATCATTTAATAATAACTATGATAGTCGAAAACCACAAACATCAAAACAAATTAAACAAGATCGTAAAGATGCATTAGATTTAGAAGTAATCTATTCTGATGAATTATTACGTTGTTTGGATTACCAATCTCAACTAGCTTATAAAAACGATCTTGAAAACTTAATTTATGATGAAACAGCAACAAGAAAAGACATTGAAAGAGTTATGAGTCGTTGGGATTATTATCGTAGATATCCTATGATAGGAAGCGAAAAATATAAACAAGAACATAGAGATGACTAAAATTCATATAATGTATTGAAAAAAGGTAGAAAATATTTAATATAACTTTCTACCTTTTATACTCAAAACCATATTACTTCATTATCTTCTATAAGTAATGGTTTTTATCTTTGATATAAAATAGAAAACATTATTACTTTTGTTATTCAAAAAATATTTACGATTGATTATTGAACAACTACCTTAAGTGTATCCCCCCCCATATAAAAACAGTCAATGGTGCATACTACACCATTTTTTATTTATTATTATGATTTTGTCCCACAGAAAAACTATTCATCCCCAAAATATAGTCGCAATCTATTTTTTCGAATATAGTATAGATAGAAAGAGGAGGAATTTATATGAAATATAAATTTGAAATAAAAAAAGAAAATAGATCTATCATTTGGAAAATCTTGTTTTTATTAATTTATTTTTCCTTTTATGCAATTAGTATTCGATTATTCATGACCTATTTCCCATTTATAAATAAAGGGCTTATAATAATCGTTGGTATCATTGTTTATCTCATTATTATTTTACCAATGGTATTTACACCCAGATGGTATTTAAATAACGATTCTATTTTAATAATCCAACCATCGGGTTTAATAGAAACTTGGGAGTATTTCATTTTAAAAAAAGGTATACAAGAAATAAAATACTCTGTAATCGAAAATATTTCTATTACTTATGAAAAAATATCAACACAATATATTTATAATGAAGGATATAATATTCTTTTTAAAGTATGTTTAAAATCAGGTGATGAAATCATATTTGATTCATTATTAGGAATTGATAAGTCTGATTATCTTCGTGGAATAGAAATGATAAAAAAAGAAGGTATTACTTTTATAGATAAGTATCATATACTATCTGTTTTAGAAAATGATAACATTAATCTATGGGAACATTTAAAAAAAGTGGAAGAAGGTATTTTAGATGATTAAAATTCTATGGTTATTGGAAAGCAAAATAAATTCAGATTTCATAAATAAAATTTCTAATGAACTTGAATTAAAAATGCAAATATCTTCTTCGTTCGAAAATGGATTAATTTATGATGTTATCATTCTTGAAAACTTATCAATCATATCTCATTTAAGTGAAATTCAAAAAAATTCCATTCTTATTTATGTTTTAGATGAAAAAAATAATATTTTTGATCATCAAAATATATATGTTAATTACTATATTCGTCATTTATCCTTATATGAAGACTTGTATCAAGCATTTCTTAAAAGCAAAGATTTTTTATTAAAAAAGATAAATACAATTTCTTTAAAGAGTGGAAAAATAAATTATCATATAATCAAAAATAACATTCTTTACATAGAATCATTTAGAAATTATATTGTTATTCATACATCTATCTCAAATTATACCTTAAGATATACCTTAAAGAAAATTCATAAAAAATTAGGCAATGAATTTATTCAATGTCATAAATCTTATCTAGTTAATTTAAATAATGTCATTTGTATAAAAGAAAATACCATTAAGTTAAAAAACGAAGTAACACTTCCTATTGGAAATAAATATAAACAAAATCTTTATAATTTAATTTGTAAATAAAATGTATTTAAAAAGATGATAACATCAAATATAAGTTATCATCTTTATTATTTTCTAAAGCCATGTTACTTCATTACCTTTTCTAGGCAATGCTTTTCTTAAAGGCTTTCCATCATTTGTATCAGGATAACCAACAATTAAAGAACCATAGACTCTTTCATCTTCTTTCATACCTAAACTTTGTAAATAAGATAAAATTTCTTGATCTTCATTGAGCCATTTTAGTTGATTAATATAACAACTTCCTAAATCTAATTCATTAGCTTCTAGCATCATATTTTCAAGAGCAAGGGCACAATCCGCTTGATTATTTCCATAATCTTTTTTATTGGCAACAATAATCAAAACAGGTGCATTATAACAAAATACATATCCACCCTTTTTAGAAAGATTGATTGAATTTTGTAAACTTCTATACATATTCTCATTAATCTCCATTTTAGAAAAAGTCTTTTCAACCATTTTAACTAAATGATCAATTATTTGTTTATTTTGAACAACTAGAAAATGATTACTTTGACTATTTCCTCCACTTGGAGCATATCTCCCTGTTTCTATGATTTTTTCAAGTAATTCTTGACTTACGGATTGATCTAAATATTTTCTCGTACTTCTTCTTGTCATTATATTTTCAAAAGTATTCATTTTCTTCTCCTGTTATTTTCTTTTTCTTTTATAAAAAATATATCCAATAATTCCTAAAGCTATTATACCTGCTCCACCTACAGCAACAATTTTATCTTCTTGCTCTTGTTCTTTTTCTTTTTTATATTTGTTATATTCTTTTTTATATTTTTTGTCTAAAACATCATAGACTTTATAATTTTTATATTTATGATAATATTCATCACTTTGTTTTTCATTATCAAAATCTTCTTGAGCATATTTAGAAAGCTTCTTTTTTAATGAATTGATTTCTTTTTCTTCTTGATCATAAGCACTTTGATAACTCTCCTTATAAACATTCTTTTCTTTTTCTAAAGTGTAATCACTTGTTATATCTTTTGCTTTTAAGTTTCTTACATTTTCGATTGCTTTTTTATTTGCATCTTGTCTTATTTTAGAAAAATCATCACTTTCACTTTGATTATAAGCTTCTTTATATGCTGTTAAATAGACTTCACTCATTAACCCTACTGGAACGTCTAAATTATAAGTTTCTGTTGTCGTTCCATCTGTTGTTCCATTTTGCGTTCCTTGATCCTTTGATACTGTTGTTAATTCATTTTCAGCATTACTAAACCCAGTATTATACCCATTTACATAAGTTTGATCTTTTCCCGTAAGATCTTCTTTACTAGCATCAGGATTAGCTTTTTTATAATTGTATCCTGCTGTTTCTCCTTGCTTTGTATAATCTATCACTTTAGGTGCACTGGGTGTTTTTGAGGATGAACTACTTGATTTAGATGAAGATTTACTACCCGAACTTGATGAAGAACTACTTGATCCTCCACCATTGTGATAATGGTATTCCCCATCTCTAAGTCCCCATTTTGCACAATTTGTTCGACAATAATGGCCTCCATTAGCATCCGTTCTACCAGGATGGGCACTTATTGGTGTGATTGCCATAAGTAAAACAATAATAATAGATGCCATCTTTGATATTCTTTTTTTCATATTCCCTATTCCTTTTTAATTATAAAATATATTCTTTTAAACAATTTGTATAACGTAAATATCCTTCATGATTGATATGAAGTCCATCTTCATAGTAAGCTTCAACAGGTTCACCTTTTTTATTGCATAATATTGGATAAGCATTAATAAAAGTTACATATTCATAAGGAATTGTCTTTTTAAATTCCTTATAAATCATTTTTAATAAATCATTACTTCTCAATACACCAAGTGTATGTTTATAATCATGCATTGGTAAACATGGTAGTGGTGATACCACATAAATTTCGCATTCAGGTAAATTATAATGTACTGTTTCTACAAGTTCTTTGACATTAATAGCAATATCTTTAGGTGATTGCATAACTGTTTTTCCTAAATCATTAGTACCAATCATGTAAACAAGTTGTCTAGGTTTAAATTTTAAAACCCCTTCATCTATAAAATGAAGAAGCATTGTGGAAGTGATTCCTCCAATACCACAATTATATTTATTTTCTATTTCCGGAAAATATTTTTCTATATCCATAAATTGAGTAATAGAATCTCCAAAAAAGACAGTACCTCCTGCTTTAGAATTTTTATTTTGATCAATAATTTCTTTCATTCTATCAATTGTCATTTCTCTTATTTGATAGTAGTTTGTAAGAAATGTCATATTTTCTCTCATAATGTCGACCTCTTTTCTATATAATATTATTATATTTTTATTGTTTTGTTTTTTCAATATTGAAAAAATATTGAATATACTTGAAAAAAGTGATATTTTATTATCATTAATATGAGGGGAGAATTATTATGGTGAAAATCGTCAAATTTGGTGGTTCATCTCTTGCAGATGCTCATCAATTTAAAAAAGTTGGAAACATTATCAAAAGTGACCCAGATCGTCGTTTTGTTGTACCTTCAGCGCCTGGTAAACGTTTTAAAGATGATATTAAAGTTACTGACTTATTATATAAAGCATATAACGCTGAAAGCGAACAAGAATTTGAATGTACTTTTGATACAATCAAAGATCGTTATCAAAGTATTATCGATGAACTTAATTTAACAGTTGATCTTACTGAAGAATTTGAAGTTATTAAGAAAAATTTCCAAGATCAAATCAGTGAAGAATACGCAGCAAGTCGTGGGGAATATTTAAATGGTATCTTACTTGCGAATTATTTAGGATTCGAATTTGTTGATCCTGCAACATGTATCTTTATTGATGAACATGGAAATTACGATGATAAAAAAACAGATCCTGTTTTATCTAAAAAATTAAGTGAAGTAGAAAATTGTGTTATTCCTGGATTCTATGGTTCATGTAGCGAAGATCCTACAAAAATTAGAACTTTCTCTCGTGGAGGAAGTGATGTTACTGGTTCAATCGTAGCCAAATGTGGACAAGTAAAACTTTATGAAAACTGGACAGATGTTTCAGGTTTCTTAGTTGCTGATCCACGTATCGTTAAAAATCCAGAAGTAATTGGAACAATCACTTATAAAGAATTACGTGAACTTTCTTACATGGGAGCAAGTGTTTTACACGAAAATGCTGTTTTCCCTATTCGTTCTCAAGGGATTCCTATTGTAATCAAAAATACAAATAAACCTGAAGATGCTGGAACTTTAATCGTTGAAAGTACTGTGCATAAACCAGATCATATTATTACTGGTATTTCTGGTAAACAAGGTTTTGCGACAATTATGATTGAAAAAGATATGATGAATGATGAAATTGGTTTTGGTAGAAAAGTTTTACAAGTTATTGAAGAAGCTGGTCTATCTTATGAACATACACCTTCTGGTATTGATACAATGAACGTAATTGTTGAATTAAATTCATTCATTGAACATGAACAAGAAATTTTAGCTAACTTACATCGTGCCGTTGAACCTGATTCAATTGAACTTGAGTCTGACCTTGCTTTAATTGCTATCGTTGGTCGTGGTATGAAAGATGGTCGTGGAGTTGCAGCAAAAGTTTTTACAGCTTTAGCTAATAAAAAAATCAATGTTAAAATGATTGATCAAGGTTCTTCAGAATTAAATATCATTGTTGGTGTTAAAAACATTCACTTTAATGAAGCAATTCGTGCTATCTACAATACATTTATTGAACAAGAATAAAGACTTTGGTCTTTTTTCTTTTTATTTAATTCATATAATTTCTCTAGGAATTATCTAAAAAAGATGTTATAATAGACAAGAGGTGGTCATATGAAAATATCAACAAGAGGGCGTTATGCTCTAAGATTAATGATTGATTTAGCCCAAAATAAAGAACAAGGAAATATATCACTTAAAGATGTTGCTAAAAGACAAGAGATTTCTATCAAATATCTTGAACAAATAGCTACTCCTTTAATTCGTGCAGGACTTATTAAAAGCGTTAGAGGTGCCCAAGGTGGATATTCTCTTACAAGAGATATGGATAAATATACAGCAAAAGACATTTTAGTTGCTGTTGAAGGTCCAATCGCTTGTGTTGCCTGTTTAGAAACTGAACCTAATCAATGTCCTCGTTATAGTGAATGTTTAACTCTTCCTTTTTATAAAGGACTAAATAAAGTTATTACTGATTATTTAGAATCCTATACTTTAGAAGATCTTGCTGATTTACATGGATATCAAATTGAATATATTATCTAATAAACATATCATTGATATGTTTTTTTATTTAAAAATCGTGTATTTCTACACGATTAATCATCATAATGTTCTAAAAACAGATGTTTTCCTTCATCATCCTTATAAGCAATAATTGTTTTTAAGTTTACATTTTCTACACTTTTAAAAATATTTCCTTCAACAAAAGGATTTACTTTCTTTAAATCCTTAATTAATTGTTTAATTTCTAAACGTTTAGAAGCATTTTCTTCATCATGAGCATCTTGATTTTCTTCAGTAAATTTACATGCACATTGTAAAAATGTTAATTCATGTTCATCTCTCCATGCTTTAATATCATCTTCACGAATAAGATACATCGGTCTAATAAGTTCCATTCCTTCAAAATTCAAACTATGAAGTTTAGGCATCATTGTTTGAATTTGTGCTCCATAAAGCATACCCATTAAAATAGTTTCAATAACATCATCATAGTGATGTCCCAAAGCAATCTTATTACATCCTAATTCCTTTGCCTTAGCATATAAATGTCCCCTTCTCATTCTCGCACATAAATAACAAGGAGATTTTTCTATATTAAAAACAGAATCAAATATTTGTGAATCAAATATTTGAATTGGAATATTTAATTTTTTTGAATTATCTATGATCATTTGTCTATTTACTTTATTATATCCAGGATCCATCACCATAAAAACAAGTTCAAATTCAAATTTATTATGTCTTTTTAATTCTTGAAAGAGTTTAGCCATCAACATAGAATCTTTTCCACCAGAAATACATACAGCAATTTTATCTCCAGGTTTTACTAATTCATATTGATTAATTGCCTTGCAAAAAGGTCTCCATAATTTTTTCTTATATTTTTTTTGAATACTCTTCTCTACTTCTTTTAAATATTCCAAATTATCCATCTTTTTTCCTCACTTTCTCTATTTATAAAAACAAAATTCATATCTAAAGTCAAATATTTTCGAATAATTCACATAAAAAGTTCAAATTCAATTCATATTGATATATAAAATGATAGCGAGGTGATAAATATGGCTGAAAGATTTAAATTCAATGATGAAGAAGAAAATATAGATGAAAACGATGATCAACAAGATGATTTAGAAAAAGAATACTATGATAATACTGATTATTCCTATACAAAAAGCAAAAATAAAAAAAGACCTAAAACAAAAAAGGTAACAAGAAAAAAGACAAAAACGAAAGTAAAAAAGAAAAAAAATGGACGTTCTAAAGTTTCTACTTTCTTTATCACGTTACTTATTTTACTTTTAATTGCTGGTGCAGGAGTTGGTGGGTATTTTGCATATGAACATTATCAAGATCAACAAAAACAAATTAATCAATTAGAAAAACAAGTAGATCAACAAAATAAAACAAAGACGGATGAATCAACATCTACAAAAAAGGAAACCCAACAAGAAGAATCTTCTTCATCTAAAAATGAAGAAAGTACATCAAGTGATAATACAACAAATAGTGATGAAAGTGATTCATCACAAAATACAACTGATGATTCTTCATCAAATGAAAATACAAATTCAGATTCAACAACTGAAACAGAATAAAAAAACTTGGCAAATGCCAAGTTTTTAAATTTGATCTAAAGCTTCTTTTAAATCAAATAAGATATCATCAATATGTTCTGTACCAATTGATAAACGAATTGTATTAGGTTGAATTCCAACATCAGCTAATTCTTCTTCTGTTAATTGTGAATGTGTAGTTGTTGCTGGATGAATAACTAATGATTTAACATCAGCGACATTAGCAAGTAATGAGAAGACTTGTAAATTATCAATAAATTTATGAGCTTCTTCTACGCCACCTTTAATATTGAAAGTAAAGATTGACCCTCCACCATTTGGGAAATATTTTTCATATAAAGCATGATCTGGATGATCTGGTAATGAAGGATGATTTACTTTTTCTACTGCTGGATGTTGTTGTAAGAATTCAACAACCTTTTTAGTATTTTCATTATGACGATCAATTCTTAAAGATAATGTTTCTGTACCTTGTAATAATAAGAATGCATTGAATGGAGAAATTGTAGCTCCTGTATCTCTTAATAAGATTGCTCTAATATAAGTAACGAAAGCAGCTGGTCCTGCAGCTTCAGTAAATTTCACTCCATGATAACTTGGGTTAGGTTCACTGATCCATGGATAACGTCCACTCTTAGCCCAATCATAAGTACCACCATCAACGATGACACCACCTAAACTTGTACCATGACCACCAATAAATTTAGTAGCACTATGAACAACGATATCAGCACCATGTTCAATTGGTCTAAATAGATATGGTGTACCAAATGTGTTATCAACAACAACTGGTAATCCATGTTTTTTAGCGATTGCGCTAATTGCATCAATATCAGGAATATCACTATTAGGATTTCCTAAAGTTTCTAAATAAATAGCTTTTGTATTTTCTTGAATTGCATCTTCAACTTCTTGTAAATTATGAGCATCTACGAAAGTAGTTGTAATTCCATATTGAGTAAATGTATGTGCTAATAAGTTAGAAGTTCCCCCATAAATTGTTTTTTGAGCAACGATATGTTCACCTTGTCCTGCTAAAGCTTGAATAGTATAAGCGATTGCAGCTGCTCCAGAAGCAACAGCTAAACCTGCTACCCCACCTTCTAAAGCGGCAATACGATCTTCAAATACACCTTGTGTAGAGTTTGTTAAACGTCCATAGATGTTCCCTGCATCTGCTAATCCAAAACGTGCTGCAGCATGTGCACTATTTTTAAATACATAAGATGTTGTTTGGTAAATAGGTACTGCTCTTGCATCTGTTGCTGGATCTGGTTGTTCTTGTCCTACATGTAATTGTAATGTTTCAAATTTAAATTTTCTATCTTCTCTTTTAGTTACTGCCATTTTAATTTCCTCTTCTTTCTTTTGTATAAATATTATATATTGTTTTATGAATAAATGAAACTATTTACACATTCGTCCGTTACGGAAATTATGTCTTAATTCTTCAATCATTTAAATTCCCCTATCTAATCTTGAATTAAAGGTGTTGATAAATAACGATCTCCACCATCTGGTAATAAGACTACAATTGTCTTCCCTACATTTTCTTCTCTCTTGGCTAGTTCTTTAGCTGCATATAATGCTGCCCCTGATGATATCCCTACTAGAATTCCTTCTGTCTTTGCCATTTCTTTCCCTGTCGCAAATGCATCTTCATTTTCTACTGTAATGATTTCATCATAGATCTTTGTATCCAATGTCTCTGGTACAAATCCTGCCCCGATTCCTTGTATCTTATGTGCTCCTCCTTTTCCTGTTGATAGTACTGGTGAGCTTGCTGGTTCTACTGCAACTACTTTTACTTCTGGTTTCTTTTCTTTCAAGTATTTCCCTATCCCTGAAATTGTTCCTCCTGTTCCTACTCCGGCTACGAAGATATCTACTTTCCCTTCTGTTTGTTCATAGATTTCTGGACCTGTTGTTTTATAGTGTGCTGTTGGATTCGCTGGATTTTCAAACTGTCCTGGAATGAAGCTGTTTTCGATTTGTGAGGCCAATTCTTTTGCTTTGGCGATTGCTCCCTTCATTCCTTCACTTCCTGGTGTAAGAACCAATTCAGCTCCATATGCTTTCATAAGATTTCTTCTTTCTACTGACATTGTTTCTGGCATTGTAATAATGATCTTTAGATTCAATGCTGTCGCTACGGCTGATAGTCCAATCCCTGTATTTCCACTTGTTGGTTCAATCAATGTTGTATTTTCATTGATCAATCCTTTTTCTAGTGCATCTAGGATCATTTCTTTTGCAATTCTGTCTTTGACTGATCCTGCGGGATTGAAATATTCTAGTTTTGCTAGAACATCTGCTTTCAATTCATCTTTCTTGATTAAGTTGTTTACTCTTACTAGTGGTGTATTTCCTACTAGGTCTAAAAAACTGTTTTTTACTTTGCTCATATTTACTTCTCCTTATTCCTATGGATTTAGTATGATTTAACTATATACTATCATTTCTTCTTTGTCAATAAAGATTGTATACATTTTTATATTTTATTATTCAATAATTTGAACATAATCCTTTTTTTTGATACTATATTTATAATAAAAATGGAGGTTAATTATGAAGTTAGATACTGTTATTGATGATATTGTTGAAAGTTATCAAAAGCATAATGATATTTCTAAGGTTGATACAATTAGACAACCTGATAAAACAATTATCATTGATATTCTTGAACGTTTACAAGATATTATTTTTCCTGGCTTTTTTGGAAGAAAAGGACTTAAAAGTGATTATGTTAAATATTATCTAGGTGATCAAATTCAAATTATTTATAATGATTTAAAAAATCAAATATTACTTGCTTTTGATTATTGTGAAAATTGCAAGGATGCTTGTAAAGAAGAGGAAGCAAGAGATAAAACATTAGCTTTTTTAAAAACAATTCCTCAAATAAGAGAATATCTTGCAACTGATGCACAAGCAACATTTGATGGCGATCCAGCAGCTATTTCTATTTCTGAAATTGTACTTTCTTACCCAGGATATTATGCAATTATGGTCAATCGTATTGCCCATGAATTATATAAATTAAATATTCCTTTAATTCCTCGTATTATGACAGAACATGCTCACAGTTTAACAGGAATTGATATTCATCCAGGAGCAACACTTGGTAAATATTTAATGATTGATCATGGTACAGGTATTGTTATTGGTGAAACTACAGTGATTGGCGAACATGTTCAAATTTATCAAGGGGTGACATTAGGTGCACTTTCTACTCATGGAGGACAAAGCTTAAAGAATGTTAAAAGACACCCTACTATAGAAGATAATGTTACAATTTATTCTAATGCTAGTGTATTAGGCGGAGATACTGTTGTTGGTGAAGGCTCTGTTATTGGTGGTAATACTTTTATTATTAAATCTGTACCAAGTGGTACAATTGTCAATAATAAAGCAGTTATGAGATTTAAGTATTCAAAAACATCTGAAGATTTTAATCAAAATGAATTCGAATAAAAAACAGGTTGTCAATTGACAACCTTTTTATATAAGTCTTTCATAAAGACCTGCAACAACAGGTTTCCCATAATCCATTGTTTGATATCCTTGTAATAAAAAACCACATTTTTCATAAAGATAAATTGCTGGCTTATTTGTACATAATACATCTAAACGAATCGCTTTTTGATTTAAGAATTTTGCTATTTCAATAGCTTGTTTAATAAGAAATTTTCCACATCCCCGATATTGAGGATGTATACATAAACGATGCAAAATTAAGACTTCATCATCATCCGCAAATATTTGCCATGATAGCTTGTTATAGCATTCATCACATTCATGATTTAATACCATTGCCCCAATAATTTTATTATCCTTTTCTAAAACATACAATTTATGATGACGAATATCTTTGACGATTTCTTTTTTTGAAGGATAAATATCCCTTCTCCACATAATATCATAAATAGTACCTGCCATTTCATCACTGACAATCCCGTATAAATCTTGAACTCTTTTTAAATCTTTAATGATTGCACGTCTTACTTTCATTTTAAACTCCTATATAATTCCATTTATAAATACAAAAATAACAACAATTGGCAAAATAATTGTAACATAAAATTTCATCCAATGTGGAACTTTCATTCCTTGACCAATATTTGCTTCTTTTTGATAATTTTCAAATCCCCAACCATATTTTGAAGTACAGAATAATAAATAAGTGAGCCTAATGGCAACAATAACTGACTAACAAATAATCTTCTAAATCTAAAATTGTAGAACCCGCTCCTAAGGGTTGAATATGACTTAAAACATTAAATCCTAATGCACAAGGTAATGAAAGTACTGTAATTAAAATAAAATTAATGATTACAGCCTTTTTTCTTTCAATATTTAATAACTCCATTGTACAAGCAATAATATTTTCAAAAACAGCAATAACTGTAGAAAGTGATGCATTTGTAAGTTGTTCTTCTAAACGACTTGAAACAGCTCCTAATTTAATGATTAATTGTTCTTTTAATGTATTTTTCTTTTCTTCTAGTTTTCCTTCTTTTCTACCTTCTGTTCGCCCTTCACTTCTAAATCTTTCTGCCATTCTTTCCATTCCTTCACACATATCGATTTCATCGCCTTCTGGTAAGTCTTTGATTAAATCTAAACTTCCTGTAATAATTGCTGCATAAATAAAGTTATTTCTATTCATCTTTATTCTTCGGTGTAATCCTTCATAGTTTCCACAGCGAATCACCATTTCTACATCAATCGTACTTTGATGTTCGATGCCAAAAAGACAATAGATTCCATTGACATCGGTTTTGACGACAATATCCCTCCTTCTTTTTTTATCTTCTACACTTTTTGTATCATTGATAATAAATGAGGTATCAAATTCAAACCGGACAAATCTTTCAGGAGGAATGAGTTGTTTTCCATCAAATAAAACAGCATTAGAAAAAGATGCAAAATGAATGTCATTACTGAAGAAGGTACGACAAGCACTGTCAGGTGTTAAGTTATTTACTATTATCAAATTCATTACCTACTTTCTTTTTTATTTGAGGTAACTTATCTAGATCTGTTACAAGTAAATTGTATCATGGTTCTTCTTTCTTTTTGTCTCAAGTTTGTGTCAAATTTGCGAGTTTCCTAACCAAAACGACTTGACTTTTATAAAATATTTGTTCTTTTTCTACCGTTATTTTATCTTTCTTCAATGGACGTTTAGTCCAAAGAAAAAAGAAGTCTCCATTTACAGAGACTTCTTAAAAGAATTATCTATCCTCTCTTTTTCTTAAATAAATTAATCCAATTAAAGACATAACTAATAAATATACAAATCCAACAATAAATGCTTCATCCCCTGTTTTAACCTTCTTCACTTCTTTCTTGTTTTCAGCTTTTACAGTTTCTTTATTTGTTGTTTCAACTTTTACTGTTGGTGTTACTGCTTCTTTTTCTTTCGTATCTTTATAGAGAATTGCATAGTCACTGAACTTATCTGTTCCAAATGTTAAGCTGTTTGTCTTTTCATTATAGCTTGTTTCTAAGATATCTACTTTTCCATTATGACTTCTTGCGATAAAGTATTCTCTCTTAGTTTTACTATCTTTATTGATTAGTTCTTCTGGAACTTTGATTGTTACTTTCATAACTTTTGTAAGTTCATGTATACTTTCATTTGTTCCATCTATATTCTTATATAATGTGATATCTAAGTATTTTCCTACTTTATATCCTTTTGTATTTGTTTCAATAAGTTCATTTGCTTGTGCTTCTTTTACTTCTAATACGATTTCTACTTTCTTACCTTCTGCTACTTCACTTAATTCATTTGCTGTTATTTCTTTGTTTTCAATAAGGAGATCTATAACTTCATCTCTACTTATTTCTACATCTCCTGTTGTTTTAACAGTAAATGATCCTGTTCCTATCTTATCATTTTCTTTTGGTAAGATTACATAGCTATATTCAAAGGATCCTGTATGGTTATTTCCTTTAGCTTTGATTGTTAGAACATGTTTTCCTTCTTTTGTTGCTTGATTATCTAATACTTCATAATCTTCTTTATTTAATGC
The DNA here is from genome assembly GCF_047023275.1 of Faecalibacillus sp. Taxonomy (NCBI): domain Bacteria; kingdom Bacillati; phylum Bacillota; class Erysipelotrichia; order Erysipelotrichales; family Coprobacillaceae; genus Faecalibacillus; species Faecalibacillus sp. The sequence goes on from NZ_JBKYAR010000004.1 coordinate 23,199, forward strand.
TTTTCCATTGACTAAAACTTGTTCTACTTCTTGTGTTTGTTTTTCTCCTGTATATTTTAAAACATTTCCTAATACAACTGTTCCTTTATCAATCGATAATGGATTAATTGTATATGTTCCATCTTTAAAAGTAATATCATAATTTGGATTTGATCCTTCTTTTTGACTTACTTTTATCTTATATGTTCCTACATCTTCTCCTTCTTGTCTTGTAAAAATGATACTTGTTAATTTATCATTACCAATAAGTTTATCATTTACATATGTAAATTCAGAGTCTTCATCTCCATATGTCTTTGATGCATCATTTGCAGTAACTGTAATCTTTTTAGCTTTAACAGTAAGATTTATTTCTTTAGATACTTTTTTATAATTCTTACTTTCTTTTTGAATTACTGTAATGTTGACTTTACCTGCTCCTTTGATAACTACATTACCTTCACTATCTACAGTAGCTACTTTTTCATCGCTACTTGCATATTCAATAGCTGATTCATTATCTTTACTTTGAGCATGAATTGTAAATGCTTCATCACCATAAATCTTTTCAACATCTTTTTGATCAACTGTTAATTCATGATTGATTTTATGAACCGTTAATGTTACTTCTTTACTATCACTATCATAGTTATAATCAACTCCTAATGTAACTTTTAATTTTGTTGTACCAGCATTATGAATTGTTACATTACCTTGATCATCTACTGTTGCTACATCCTCATTACTGCTTGTATAAGATAATTTTCCATTACCTTTATGAGATACTTCTAATTTAAATCCTTGATCACCATATTTTTTATCATTCATTTCTTTTACTTCTAATCCAGCATCTGCACCTTTTACTACAAATTCAGCTGTATTTGTACCAGTTAATTTATAATTTTCATCAGTAATACTTGCTGTAACAGTATATTTACCAGCATGACTAGGAACTTCTGTTCCATTAACTATTGTTCCATCATACCCTGTTCCTGTGTAAGTTAATGTTACTTTTGGATGATCACCATTTTCTATATCATTTAACTTAGCTGTAGCACCTGTAATCTTTTCACCATAAGTACCACCATTAGGTGTAATTGTAACAGTGATATCTTTTGGTTTAATTGTATAACTTGTTGTTACATTTTCAGGTAACATATAATTTGTATTACTTACTTTTGTTATTTCCGCTTTATAAGTACCTACATTTTTATGTTTATCTCCATCAACTGTAATTTCACATTTATCACCATTTACTAAGTTATTAACTGTAGCTGTTGGTAATTGTTCTTTACCGTTGTAAGTTAATTCTTTATTCCATTTTAAATCAATTGTTCTAGGATTGATTTTATTTGTGATTTCTTGTACATCTACATCTTTAAAGTTTTTATTTCCTTCTACTTTGTAGTAAACTGTATATTCTTTGGCATCTTTTCCTGTTGGAATTGATGTTGACCAGTTTTGGTTGTCTAAAGAATATTTTACTGTTCCTCCATTAGTAGATGCTGCATTTACTAATTCTTGTTCACTTCCATTATATGTTAGTGTTTTTGTTGTTGGTTTCGTAACAACTGGTGTTGCTTTGGTAATATTGAATTTTACTGTTGTATCAACAGTACCGTCTTCCCATCTATAATTTGTAGGATCTTTTAAAGTCAATTGAACATCATATTCACCTACATTTATACCACCTTTATTTTCTTTAACTGTGTATAGATCATTTTCTGAAATATTTGCAGTTAATGTTTGTCCTGTATATACTTTGCTTTCTACTGTTGGTTTTTTAACTTTTTCCCAGTTAACTGTAATATTATTTAATGTTGTTTTATTTCCTGATTTATCTGTTACTTCGATTTTATATGTTCCTTTTTTTGGAACTAATGTATAAGATGTTACAACTTTGTCATCTACTTTTACTGTATCTAAATTGTTATCAGTTACTGTAAATGTTTGTGTTTTCGTATATGTTTGATTACTTTCTACACCTGATACTTGTGGTGCAATCGTATCAATTACGATACCATCTGTTGAAACATATTTAATATTTCCTGCTTTGTCTGTTACCTTGGCATAAATAACATAATTACTATCTTCACTAAATGTAACAGATGTTCCTTCTTTCCAATCTACTGATTGTAATTGTTTCTTTGATAGTGATTCTTCACTACCTGATTTATCAACATAATAATAGTATTTATTAACTCCACTACCTTCATCAGTAGCTGTAATTTCTGCTTTTTGTGTTTCTTTAAAGAATAAACCGAATGTAATTGTATTTAAAATACTTTTCCATGTTTTATTGGATACCTTTATTTCTGTATCAGGTGCTGTTATATCAGCTACTCCTTCAACTGTAATATTTGTATCTTTTTGAATATTTTTAATTTTGTATTGGTTATTGTTATCTAATTGAATTGTTTCACCATTGACCTTAACAGCGAAATCTTTTGTTTTTGAATAGCCTTTATTCAAGGCAAATGTAAGAGTACTTGATTCATTATAATCAACAACTGTATTACTAACACTTAAAGTATATCCAACTTGACTAGCTGGAACTTTTACTTTGATTTCTTGTCCATTGGCTACATATACTTCTTTTTCAGGTGAAGCATAATAATTTTGACAATCCTTATATCTTACATAGTACTTACCGGTAGATAATCCTTCTACAGTATCTCCAGAAATACTATGCCATTCATTTTCACCATCTTTTCTATATTCCATTGATGAATCAACATTATTTAATTTACCATCTGTTCCACCTTTATATGTTGTTCCTGTGGCTGTTACAGATGTTGGTGCTTCTCTATGTGCTTTGACAATTTCGAATGTAACTGTATTTTGTACAGGTAATTTATAATTTGAATCACTCAATTCAGTTGCAGTTGCAGTATATGTACCTACTTCAGTTTGTTCACCAGAAACAGTCACGTTACATTTGTCATCTCCAACTGTATTAGTAACAGTTGCTGTTGGAACATGTGGTTTACCATCATATGGAATTTTAAATGTATTTGTTCCATCTAGTTTCCATGATAAAGTTGCTGTTCTTTGGGTAATAGTAATAAATTTTTGAGGAGACGATCCAGACTTATAAAGATCCGATCCCGAATTATATATACTTAAATAATATTTTCCTACGTCTGGATATTCTTTATTGACCTTAACATTTGTATCACGATCATAATATTTATATGAATATTGACAATTATCTAACATACTTTCAGGGACAAGTTCTGGTTGTTCTCCATATTCCCATGTGTATTTAACAATGCTAGGTGGAGTAGGTTCTGCTTTTAATACGGTAAATTTAAGTGATTTTGTTGTTAAACTTAAATAATGATTATTTTCAGAAACTACTCCTCTAATACAATAAGTACCAGGTTTTAGACTATTTAGCTCATCTAAACTTATTGATTTATATGCACTGTCGTCATCATCATATTTCTTATATTCATAAGAAACGCGTGCATCTGTCGGAACATAGTAATGACCATTTCCTGTATTCACTTCTACACGTGGACCAAATTTTGATTGATATCCTTGATAAGTATATTCACAATTATCTTGTTTATTCCAATTCTTATCGTAAAAATATATTTTATTTGTCCAATATTCTGCTTTCGTAATTGTGAATTCTCCAGAAACTGAAACTTGATCCATTGTTAGAGTTACTGAATAATCTCCTGGTTCTGTTGGTCTTTTTGATAATTGTTGACCATTTTGATAATATGTTAATTTGTATGAATCTCCTGATATTGGAAAACTATTGGTATTCTTACCATTGGCATTTTCAACCCAAGCAGTGGTTTCTCTGTTATACTCTCCGTTTTGTGTTTTTAATACTATTTTTGCTGTTGTAGTATCTGGATCCTGATAATCACATTCATTATTTCTTTCTTCTTCACTACAATAACCTTTTATTGTTTTTCCACTTTCATCACTGTTATCAAGTACATAGTTCCATTTGTGAACATGTTTTGCTAAATAAATATATTGACCTTCTTCGTCATATTTAAGATCAACTTTGTATAAATTATCACTATTTTTTACAAATTTGATTTTACTCAAATCATTTCTACTTACTCCTCTTGGAGATATTCTGTGTTTTTTTCCATCGTTTATTTTATAATCAATATCAATTGTAATAGGATCTCCATTATATTCTGAAAGATCAATTGTACCATTCTCACCAAGTTGAACATCTACTCCACAACTTTCATCAAACTTTACATTTTTTAGTTTAAGTACTGTCGCTTTATTGTAAATACCAATACGATTTGCTTTAATTGTGACATCATTAACATTCAAAACTCCCTCTTTAGAGTTAAGTCCAACTTTATCAGATACAATCGTTCCACCACTACCATTGATTGTCATTGTTCCTAAATTTCCAACAAATCCACATAGACAGTAAACATCACTCCCACTATAAGTGAATGTATGACCATTCATATTAATAGTTACATCTGTATTCCTGTCAGTCGTAATAAAATCAAACCTTCCATTTTTATCAGGATCATTAATAACATCGCCTAATATATTTAAAGCTATCGTTCCTATTTTAGAGCTATTATATTGTACACGAACTTTTGTACCAGCATTTTCCCATGTAGAATACTTCTTAGTATAATACGTACCTCCTGATAAATAATATGTTCCTGGTGTACTTGTATAATACGTACTTCCATCACTTGAAATATAAGTATCTGCCGCAAATACATTTACAGGTACTTGTGTAAAAATCATCATGAATGTAAGTATACTTGCTATTATTTTCTTTATTTTTATCTTCATAACTTTCTTTTCCTCCCCTTATTTAAAATTATTATGTTTAAAAGTACTTATTTATTTGCTAATAAAAAAACCTCCCTTGTCTATTCATATTTTACTATTTATGATACTTTACTTTTTCATTTGTCGTGAAATGTCGTTTTTAGGGTGTGAAATGCAAATAATAAGAAATAATTATTATATTTTTGTAAATAAAAAAGGCTATATGAATATACGTATAACCTAATTAATAATTCTTAAAACATCTTCCTCATTTGTTACATTAAATATATTTAATGTAAGAACATTTAATTTTTCTAGCGATGTATTTGTAATTTGTTTTTCTAAAGGTCATGATAAGGTTCCTAGTTTTACTTTAAGTTGTTCTTTTAAAGTGTCTGATTTTCCTTTTTCAATTCCTTGATTTTCAAATCTTTGAAATAATTGATCCATTGCCTTACACATATTGATTTCATCTCCTTCTGGTAAGTCTTCTTGCATCCATTGTTTTAAGGTCGACAATAGGTAGTCTCCAATCATTGATATAAGGTTCCATCTCTGATGGTATACTTTTCAATGTTTCTTTTAATGTTTCTGGCAACTTCCATTCTTCATCTCACGTATAGAACACAAAGCTTCCTACTGGATAGACTTCTTTTTTACTTTCAACTTGATTGATATAAGTCGTCGCATCATAGTTGAGTATGCAAAAAATCATATTTTTATCAAAAGTGTTTTGGTGTTCAATTCCAATAATCACATAATCTCCACGGATACCTGCTTTTCTTACGACATCCCGATATCTTTTGATCTCTGTTGGATCATCTACATTTCCTATAAAGGTCGACAGATCATTTTCTCTTGAAACAAGTTCTTCTGGTTTAATGACCTGTCTTCCTTGAAAAAAAGCATAATTACAGAGATCTGCAAAACATCCTTCATCTCTAAGTAGCTTTTTACAAGTACTGTCATTTGCATCCGCTTTCCTCTTTATATAATTTTTTATATTAAGGTTTTATACATCACTTTTGGTTTATATTGTTTATCATATTTATAAGGAGTAGCTTTTCTGATGTTATTGTACCATGTTATCAAAGACAATTTGTCTCAAATTTATGCATTTTCTAACCATGGAGACTTAATTCTTATCTATCATTATTTTATCTTTCCTCTTTTTCTTCTTCAATGGACGTTTAGTCAAAAAAAAAGTGCTATGAAATTATTTCACAACACTTTAAATAAGTTTTTCATATAAATGTGCTATAACAGTTTTACCATAATCCATCATTTGTTTTCCCTGCAATAAGAAACCGCATTTTTCATAAAGGCGAATAGCTGGTAAATTAGAAGATAAAACATCCAAACGCATGACCCTTTGGTTTTGTTTTTGGGCAATTTTCAAAGCTTGTTTTAGAAAATACTTACCACATCCATGATAATCTGAATGAATACAAAAACGATGCAAAATGATTGCTTCTGTATCATCAACATTTATTTGCCAATAAACATTTTGATAACAAGGGTCACTTTCATGATTTAATACCATTGCCCCTATAATCTTTTCTTCTTTTTGTAAGATATATAAAGTTTGTTGTTTGATATCTGATTGAATCATTTCTTTTGATGGGTAGAGATTTTTTCGCCAGCCAATATCAAAAGCACTCTCTTTCATGGCATCACTAACAGCATCATAAAGTTCTATAATTTCCTCTAAATCATCCATAAGAGCACATCTTACATTCATTTATGTTTCCTCCTAGATAATTCCACTAATAAAAACAAAAATAACTATAATCGGTAAAATAACTGTTACATAAAATTGCATTTTGTCAGGTACTTTTAAACCTTTTCCAATATTTGCTTCTTTTTGATAGTTTTTAAATCCCCAACCATATTTAGAAGTGCAGAATAATAAATAAACAAGTGATCCTAATGGAAGTAATAAATTACTTACGATAAAATCTTCTAAATCTAGAATGGTAGAACCTGCACCTAATGGTTGAATGTTACTTAAAACATTAAAACCTAAAGCACATGGCAATGATAAAACTGTAATGATTACAAAATTGATCATCACTGCTTTTTTACGATCAATATTTAGTAATTCCATTGTACAAGCAATGATGTTTTCAAAAACAGCAATAACCGTCGATAAAGAAGCAAATGACATAAATAAGAAGAAAAGTGAACCCCAAATTCTTCCACCTGTCATTGAAACAAAAACATTGGGTAACGTAATAAAAATCAAACTAGGACCGCTATCAGGACTAATTCCAAAAGAAAAACATGCTGGAAAAATAATCAATCCTGCCATAATAGCGACAAAAGTATCTAACAGCGCTACATTCAACGATTCTTTTAATAAAGTTTGTTCCTTATTTAAATAACTTCCAAAGATTGCCATTGAACCGATACCAATACTCAAAGTAAAGAAAGCTTGATTCATGGCAGAAACAATTACCTTAACAAGTCCTATTTCAGAAATCTTATGAAAATCAGGATATAAATAAAACTTCACACCTGCCATACCACCATCCAATAACAAACCATGAATAGCAAGAATCATAATAAGCCCTAAGAGTCCTGACATCATTACTTTAGTAATACGTTCTACCCCATTTTGTAGTCCCATCGAACATACAAACATTCCTAAAGCTACTACAACAATCATCCAAAAAACATTTGTAGAAGGACTTGCTAGAACATTTGAAAATATCTGTTGAACACCTTTTGTAGATAAACCTGCAAATTGTCCTGTTAAAAAATTATAAAAATATTTCAACATCCAACCTGAAACAGTTGTATAAAAAATCATTAAGCAGATATTTCCTACTAAAGCCATATAACCATGTAAATGCCATTTTTGTTTTGGCTTTTCTAAAGTTTCAAAGGATTTTATAGCACTTTTTTTACTTGCTCTCCCTACGGAAAATTCCATACTCAATATTGGAACACCAATTAAAAGAAGGAAAAACAAATAGAACAATACAAAGATTCCTCCACCATTTTCTCCTACTACATAAGGAAATCTCCAAACATTTCCTATTCCTATTGCGCATCCTGCAGAAAGCAGAATAAATCCAATTCTTGATTTAAATTGTTCTCTTTCTTTCATAAAAACCTACCTTTTCTAACAATACAATCATATCATATTGATGAAAAAATAGATAATAAAAAATACTTCAAAATGAAGTATTTTTTAAGCATCTTTTAAGAAAGCTTTGTAAGCTTGATATGTTTCATAAACATCTACTTTACTTACAATTTCCATTGGTGCATGCATATTTAAAACCGCAATACCAGCATCAATGACATCCATATTATAATTACCTAAGATATAAGCGATTGTTCCGCCTCCACCTTGGTCAACACGTCCTAATTCTGCTGTTTGATAATGGATATTCGCATGATCCATGACTGCTCGCACTTGTGCTACATATTCTGCAGAAGCATCGTTACTTCCACTTTTACCTCTTGAACCAGTATATTTATTAAAAACAATACCATTTCCAAGATATGCTGCATTTTTCTTATCATTAACATTTACAAATAATGGATCAACACCAGCTGAAACATCACTTGATAACATTTTTGAACGAGACATTGTAAGTCTTGTTTGTACAAAACTATCCATCCCCATTTTTAATAATAATTCTGCAACTGTATTTTCAAAGAATAATGAATGCGCTCCAGTAGCTCCTACTGAACCAATTTCTTCTTTATCTACTAAAATAGCACAACTTGTATATTCACTGACATCACTATCTAAAATAGCTGTAAGTGAAGTATAAGCACAAACACGATCATCATGACCATATCCTGCCACCATTGAACGATCTAAACCATAGTCTCTTGCTTTACCACTTGGTACAACTTCAATTTCAGCAGACACGAAATCTTCTTCTTCAATATCATATTTTTCTTTTAATAATTTTAAAACATTTGCTTTAACAGCATCTTTTTCTTCACCAAATAATGGCATATTTCCTAAAGTAACATCTAAGTTTTCTCCTTCAATTACTTTAGCTGCTTTTTTATCTAATTGATCTGCAGATAAATGAATTAATAAATCACTGATTCCTACAACTGGATCATTTTCATCTTCACCAATGACAACATCAACAACTGTTCCATCTTTTTTACAAACAACACCATATAAAGATAAAGGAATTGTTACCCATTGGTATTTTTTAATTCCACCATAATAATGTGTATCAGCTAAAGCAAAACCTTCTGATTCATATAAAGGATTTTGTTTTAAATCCATTCTTGGTGAATCAATATGAGCCCCTAAAATTCTCATACCTTCAGTAAGAGGTTTTTTACCAATAATAAATAAAGCAATATTTTTTCCTCTATTTGTTACATAAACCTTGTCCCCTGATTTTAAAGTATCAAATGATTCTAATGGTTTAAAACCTTTTTCCTTGGCTAATTTAATAGAATCTTTAACACAGGCACGTTCAGTTTTATTTTTTGAAATATAATGTTTATAACCTTCATTATAATCAAATACTTCATTTAATTGATCTTTATACTTTTCCCAAGTATTTTTAGCGTACATAATCTCCATCCTCTCTTTAATACTCAAAAATTATAACACTTATTTATTCAAAATGTTCAATTATTTTTATTTTTAATAGATGCAGATTTTGATCCGTTATCATTTGATAATGACAATCAAATTCATAATCACGGTTCACAATCTCTTTTACTTGATTTTCATCAATAAAATCATATTCTGCACTTATTTGTATAAGTTTAACAAAACCATCTTCTTTTATTAATAAACTTACATCTTTTGATTCAATCAAATCTAACAATGATAAAACAAATTCAATAAATTGAATATGATTATAAAATTCATCTTTACTAATCATAATACACATATTGACTTTAGATGACATTTGACTCAAATGCGTTGTAAGTGATAAATCAAATAAATCATTTCCTGTATAAATGACAATATTCACATTAGATACGCGTTCAATATACGAATCAATGATTTTATATACTTCATCTTGATTTTGTGTCTCTAAATATTTTTTTATAGATAACATATAATAAGTTAATGAATGTTCTAAACGATAGAGTTCTTCTTTTGTCCTTTTCATCATATCATATGTAATATTTTGATATTTACGTTCTTCTAACTGTTTTGTAACTTTTTCTTTTTCATTATTAGATTCTTCTAAAAAAGCAAAAAATGTTAATGATAAAAAGACGACAAACATACACAAGAAAATAGTCATAATTGTTTTAAATGTATAACTGCCTTCCATGATTATTCTACCCTGTAAATTTAAAATCAATAAACAAGCTGTCAAATTCATCATCACTAAAACCCAATATTTATTAATAAAATAACGATATCTCTTTTGATATCTTATAAAAAGAACAGATAATAATAAATGATAAATTTTAGCCTCTATAGCAGCTAATAATGGATAATAAGGACTTATAAACATCAAGGGTAACAATGCACTCAAAGTAATTAAGAGTTCATTAAATATACACATAAATAAATTATATATATATTCTTTTCGAGTAAAAAACAATAATAAAATATTCCAACATATAATATAAGCAATGGCTAATGGTGCATAATTCGCATCAAAATAGTCACTTATTATTTCTATAGAAAAGGTCATTAATGTATTCAAAACAAAATAGAGTTTTTGTTTTTTAACATGACATAATCGACTTAAAGAATAAGAAACAATAAGTGCTTCTACTAAATTAATTATAAACTTAATTAGCATTTTTTATAAAAAAAGCAATTCATTTTTTATGAATTGCTTTTCTTTCATTTTCTATTCACCAATAATTTCCATCATTGCTTTATGGAATACTTCTGTTTTACTAGCGGCATCATTAGCATCGCTGCCTTTGATTGAGAAATAGAATTTACATTTAGGTTCTGTACCTGATGGTCTTGCTGCAATCCATGAGCCATCTTCTAAGTAATATTTTAATACGTTAGATTTTGGTAATTGAATAGTTGTTCCATCAGAACAAGTACTATTTCCATAGTCTTCAACTTTTACAACTTTAACACCACCAATGTCTTGAGGTGCATCTTTTCTTAAATTATCCATGATTTCTTTAATACGTGCAGCTCCTGCAGCTCCTGCTTTAGATAAAGCAATTTGAGTTTCTTTAAATGTACCATGTTTAGCATATAATTCATTTAAAACATCAACTAAATCTTTACCTTGTTTTTTATAGAAGTTACCTGCTTCTGCAGCAGTTAAAACAGCTTGCACTGCATCTTTATCTCTAACAAAATCTTTAATAACACATCCATAAGATTCTTCATAACCAAATACAAATGTTTTTTCGTGAGTTTGTTCATATTTACGAATCTTATCACCAATAAATTTAAATCCAGTTAATGTTTTTTCTACATCAACACCATAACTTCTGGCTACTAATTCACCTAAATCAGAAGTTACGATTGTATTATACATAACTGCATTATCAGGTAATGTTCCTTTTTCTTTCATTTGGCTTAAAATATATTCCAAATAAACAGCTGCTGATTGGTTACCTGACATTAAAACATATTCACCATTATGTTTAGCAACAACTCCTAAACGGTCACCATCTGGATCTGTAATAACTACAACATCTGCATCTACTTCTTTAGCTTTTTTGATAGCTAATTCATAAGATGCTGGAACTTCTGGGTTTGGAGATTTTGTATTAGAAAAATCTGGATCTGGTGCACATTGAGCTAATACTGGCACAAGATCATATCCAAGTCTTGTTAGACATGTTCTAACTGCAATATTTGATGTTCCATGTTGTGGAGAGAAAACAATTTTAAAATCACTTTTATCCATTCCTGGATTAACTTCAATTGCCATAACTTCTTTATAATAAGCTTCATCTACTTCTTCACCAATCCATGTCATATATGGATAAGCTTCTTCATCAGAGAACACTTTAATATTTAATTCATCTTCTACTTCATTTACATATTGTACAACTTGATCAGCTGCTTCTGGTAATAATTGGCATCCTGTATCATCATATACTTTATATCCATTATGTTCTTTTGGATTATGACTTGCTGTAATCATGATACCACCAGCACATTTTAAATAACGCACTGCAAATGATAATTCAGGTGTTGGACGTAATGATTCAAAGATATATGATTTAATACCATATGTTGCTAATACTTTTGCTGATTCAATCGCAAATTTATAAGACATATGTCTATTATCATATCCAATAGCAACACCTCTTTCTTTACCTTCTGGTAAAGATGCAATGTATTTTGCAAATCCTACATTGGCTTTTTGAATAACATAGATATTTAATCTATTTGTCCCTGCACCTAAGATTCCTCTCATACCTGCTGTTCCAAATTCAACATCTGTATAGAAGGCATCTTCCTTTGCAGTTTCATCCATTGATAATAATTCTGCTTTTAAAGCAGGATCTAAATCTTCTTTACTAACCCATTTTTGATACTTTTCGTTATAATTCATTTTTACCACCTCTTATATATAAGTATATCAAAGCTCTTTGTCAAAAACCATAGAAAAATGTAACCGTTTTCAAATTATTTTCGTATAATATCTCCAGTTTCGACATTTAAGTATGTCAAAATATCTTGAACCTTGACAATCATTTGAAAACCACGTTTTCCTGCCGAAAAAGCAACCTCATTAACTTTTAAAATACTTTCATCCATATACGTTGGAAATTGTTTCTTCATTCCCACTGGAGAACATCCCCCTCGCATATAACCTGTTACAGGTAATAAGTCCTTTTGATGGATCATTTCTACACTTTTTCTTCCTGCTAATTTAGCAAGCTTTTTTAAATCAATTTCTTCTAAAACAGGAACACAACACACAAGATACTCATTATGGTTATCATGTAAAACAAGTGTTTTAAAAATAGCCTCTGGCGCCATATCTATAAGACTTGCCACATGTTTTCCATCTAAATGATCTTCATCATATGCATATTCCTTTATTGAATAAGGAATTTTTGCTTTATCCAACATTCTAAGCGCATTTGTTTTAAACTTCTTAGCCATGATTTACACCTCTGCATTTATTATAACATAAAAAAAGGGAATCATGTTGATTCCCTTTTCATTAATGCTATTATTCAGCAACTTTTTGTTCTTTGATTACTTTAGCGATTGAAGCAATTACATCTTCTTCGTCATCACCTTCAGCTACGATAGTAACAGTAGCTTTAGTAGGAACACCTAAAGACATAACTCCCATAATAGATTTTAAGTTTACTTCTTTATCATTATAAACTAATTTAATATTGCTAGTGAATTTGCTAGCTTGGTTTACTAAGATAGTAGCTGGTCTAGCATGTAATCCAACTGGATCAGATACTACGAAAGATAATTCTTTTGCCATTATATGACTCCTCCTTAAAAATTTCTATGACACAATTATAACATCATATTTTTAGAATTTCTAGGGATTTTCCAAAAAAATAAAGCGTTTACATATTTATCTCAAATTTAGTCGATATTTTCTACATTTTTTTAATTATCAAATTAAAAAAATAGGAAAATTTTTTCATAATTTTCCTATTTCATATCACTTTTTCTTGCTATTACCATAAATTTATGTGTTGTGATTTCATAAAACTGATTCTTTTTTATCTTTTTTAAAACATCTGCATAGAAGTTTACAAATTGTTCATATTTTTCTACCCTTTCAGGAGAAATACTCTTCATAAAAGCAAGAACTGCTGATAAAGAATGAAAGCGAATATGTCCAATATCTTCATAGCTATCAACAATATCAAAACCAATTTCTGTAAGTGTTGATTGACATGTTTCTTTATTCCATTGACCTTTTAACTTAAAAGGAATAAACATATTGATAATTTCTTTATAATTATCACTTCCTAATTGATCAACAACTAAATAACCACCTGGTTTTAAAATACGATACATTTCAAATTTATCATAATTAGATAATTCATTTACAACAACATCTAGTTTTTCATCTTTAAAAGGCATTTTCCCTTGAGAAGTAAAAGTTGTTACTTTTACACCTTTTTCTTCTAAAGTTTCTCTTGCTTTAGTAGGATTTAATTCTACAGAATAAGTAATAGGTGGTAATTTTTCAAATTGTGAAGTAAAATTTCCACCATCTACTGAAATAACAGCTAAATGATTATCTTCGTTAAGATAGCCTTCTATAATTTGATGTGGTTCATAACTTGGAATTGTTTGTTGCATCAATTCTTCACCTTGATTTGAAACAGCATATGCTATTTCATTTTTTAGTTCTTTACTTTCAGTAATATCTTTTTTAAAACGAATGTTGATATAATAATGATAAACAACTTGTGAAAGTGCATCACTAATAACTCCCACTGCAATAAATCCCATGAGTTGTAAAAACCACATTGTAGAAAATGCTTTTTCTACAGAAACAATCATATAACAAAGAAATGCTACAAAAATAATAGAAAACTGACGACGATAAACAAACTTATCTTGATATCTTAAAAAATAACGTACATTAGACATCTTTCTTGCTTGTCTACCTTCTATTTCAGCAAACACCAATCTTAAAAAGATAAGTGTTATTGCATAAAAGACTAATAAAACAATATAATATTCCATAGATTACCCCTTATAAATTAAATTTCCTTCCAAATCATAATATGCTTTATGATTTTTCTTTCTTAAATATCTACCATTATACAATTGATATTCACCTTCTAATGAAAATAATGATTCATTTTCTTCCATATCATACAAATAAGTAGTACCACTTTTATTTAATAAAGCATAAACCTTACCATCAAATTCAAAAGCTTGACTTTCACCCATAAAATAATCATGAATATCTATTTTACCTTCAGTATTAATAATTTCATACTTACTATTTGTTTCATAAGCAGCATAATATCCTTTTCCAATTGATTTAATCTTGACATAATTCTTAGATTGTTTTTCTCCTTTAGAATTCATCAAATAATACTTTTCACCATCTTTAGAAACAATAGCTATACCATATTGATCAAAATCTTGAGCATCTTTATAAATTGTCTTAATAGCTTCTTTACCATTAAAACTATAATATTGATATCCTTTATTTTGAACATATACAGGGAATATTTTACCATGCACAGCAGAAATATTTGGATTTAATTGAATCCCTTTCACTTCTTTTTCTTTACCATTTTCAACAAATTTATGTGGTCCATAAATATAGCTTGCATTTTTCGCCAAATAATTATTAATATTTTTATAATAAGATGTTGCTAGAACATCTTTTGATCCATCTAAAGATAATAATCTTACATCATCTTTATCTTTTAAAATAAGTGAAGAACCATCAAATTCTGCTGTT
Source organism: Faecalibacillus sp. (assembly GCF_047023275.1). Lineage (NCBI taxonomy): Bacteria > Bacillati > Bacillota > Erysipelotrichia > Erysipelotrichales > Coprobacillaceae > Faecalibacillus > Faecalibacillus sp. Next base: position 38,306 of record NZ_JBKYAR010000004.1, read on the forward strand.
TCTACTTCAATATCCTTTTTAAACTTAACTTTACCTTTTAAATTTACATAAGCCAAATTCTTTTGTTTTTGATCATATAAAACAAATCCCTTTTTATAATCATTAGCAATAACATCATATTGACCTTTCAATTTAATTGCTAAACCATTTTCATCTATTTGACTACTTGAAGAAGTATCAAATAAAACTGTTTTATTTTTATAAGCAACTGTAATAAAAGATTGATTATAAATTCCTGCATAAGTAATTTGTTGTTTAGATGTTGTTACAACTTCACCTTGGCCATTTAAAACAGAATATTTTTTATTTTGATAAATGACTGGTAAATCATACATATATATTTTTACTTTTTTACTATCTTTATATAATTCTTTTCCTTCTAAATCATAGATTACATATTTATTTTTATCATTTTTAGCAACAATCATATTTTCAACAGCAGTTAATTTTGTTCCTTTTTTATATTCAATCAATTTTTTACCTGTTGTTGAAATATATTCATATTTTTTATCATGAACAACAATATATCCTTCATTTTCTACTTCTTTATAAGAACTATAAATGAATTTTGTTTTTAAATCTCCTTCTGAAGTACATAGAGCATATTTATTATTTTTTTCAACAAATAATGTTTGGGTTGCTGTTTTACTTGAACAGCCAGTTATTGTAAGCATCATGACAAGTATACATGCTAAAAAGCTTTTTTTCATAATGACTACCTCCTTGGTATGATTATTATAACATAATAATGATTTTATGAAATATTTATTAATTGTTCATGAACTAAAAAAAGGATTCAGTGAATCCTATTTTTCTAATACATATTTAATCATTTCTTGAATATCTTCTTCATTTTTTGCTCTTAATAAATAAACTTGATTACCCATTGCTGCTGCTAATGCATCAGGTACAATTTCATGTGAAATCAATTGTTCTTTAAATTTCATACGAATTTGTTGACTATGATGTTTATATTTTAAACCATCTCTTCTTCCAGCATATCCAATACAATATTGTTGTTTAGGTTCAATAAAACAACGATCATAAATCAACATATCTGCAAAAATATCATAAACATTAGCGTTATAAGCATAATTCATCATATCTGGAATATAGGCACCTGGAGCTCTCATATTAACTTCTAACCCAACAAGATCTCCTTTTTTCCCTAAACCTTCTTTATCTTTACTAAGTCTAAAGAATTCAAAATGGAAGAATTTTTGTTTAGCATCAAAAGCTTTAACAACACGACTTCCTACTTCTTTAATATCACTACCTTCAACAATTTGTCCATAGAAAGAAGTATCTCCACCTTCATTAACCGTATCCATAATAGATTCCATCATCACATGACTTGTACAAATCAAAATATTTCCTTGACTATCCGTAATACCATCAAAAGTTTCTACAAGACCATCAATATATTCTTCAGCAATAAAACTTATATTTCGATCCCAACTTGCTAAAAATTCATTAACTTGTTTTTTATTTTTTAATTTATATGTAGAAGAAGCTCCTACTCCATTATCTGGTTTTACAACAATTGGAAAACCTACTTCTTTACAAAAATCTAAAAGTTCTTGATCATCTTTAAAAACTTTATATCTAGCTGTTGGTACATTTGCTTTTTTATAAACAGCTTTCATCTTTGATTTAAATTTCATCACTTCTAATTCTTTTGGTCTCAATCCATGATGAATATTAAAATCTTCTCTTAACTGAGCTTCTAGTTCAAGCCAAAATTCATTTTGTGATTCAATATAATCAATACGACCATATTTCCCAATAAAAAATCCCATTGCACGATAAACTTCATCATAATTTTGTAGATTATTCACACGATAATATTCTACCAAGCTTTCTTTTGTTTCATTCACTAAATCATCATAAGGTGCATCGCCGATTCCTAAAACTGTTACACCTCTTTCTCTAAGTGATTTGCAAAAATTCCAATAATATGTTGGAAAATTTGGCGAGATAAAGACTAAATTCATATTTTAATTTCCCCCTTATAAAATGTGTCCTAAAAAATATGGTAATTGTTTTCTCCACCATGGCCAATCATGGTTAACATCGCTTCCCCAAAAATCACACCAAGCATTAACACCTAAACGATCAAATGTTTCTTTCATTAAGCCTGTTGATTTAACCATTTCATCTTCCCATGCACCTTGTCCACAACAAAGAATAATATGTCTTTGATTATATAGGTCAACATAAGGATGATTTCTTGACATTCCATTTAAATACTTTAAAGGACTATTATTATAAATATTTTCATCAACATATTGTCCAAAGAAAAGATCAGTATCATAATATCCACTTAAAGCAATACATCCCATAAATAAATCAGGTCTTCTAAGCATCATATTGGCTGCATGTGTTGCTCCTAAAGAACATCCTGTCGTATAAATCATTTTTCCTGTACCATTAATTTCTTTAATTCTAGGTACCATTTCATCACAAATATAATAATAAAATTGTTCTAACAAATAACTACGACGGGCTTTATCACCCATTTCATCAGAATAGCTTTCTTCATCCATACTACCAACACAAAATAATTGTACATAACCATTTTCAATTTTATCTTTGATTGTATCAACCATTCCAAAATTTTCATAATCTTGTGGATGTCCATCTTGTGCTGGAAATACAAGAAGAGGAACTCCACTATGACCATAAACAATAAAGTCCATATTTCTATCTAAACATTGACTGTATTCACTATAGTATCTTTTTTCCATAAAAACCTAACCCAAGATAAATGTTGGTAAGTATTTCTTGGAAAACTAATCAAATAGCGAAAAATTTAGAATCATATTTAAAATCACTGAATTTCAACGCACATAAACTATTGATGATTTCTTTAAATATGTGAAGAAATACCTTCTTTTGATAATATTTATTATGTTGATCTTTATATTTATAAAGTCCCATATAATTTCTTAAATATTTATCTGATATTCCTCGATATTTATAAAGGAATAAATCTATTGATGAATGTAAATCGTTTATCTTTTTAAGAGTATAACCGTCTTTTTCTTTTTTACCTGATGGTATCTTGACCCATTTAACTTTTAAATCTTTCATCAGTTTATGATATGATCTCAAGCTATCACTTACAACCTGACATGTACTTGGAATCTTGTCTTTATATATTTTATAAAGCTCTTTAGAATGGATTCTTCCTGTTTCAGATACTTGTATAACTTTATTGTTATGTTGGTCTATGGCACATACGATATTTCTTTTTTGATGGCTCATTCCTCTTTTGACTTTTTCTTTATTTTCAATGTGTTTACCAGGATGTGAAACGACATTTAATTTTTCATCCAAATAAACAGTATCACTTAAAACAGGATCATCATCAGTTAAAGTGGCAAGAATACTTAATATTTTATGTCTCCAAACAAGAGAAGTTTGTTCACTTATTCCAACTATAGCAGCAGAACGAGCAAGAGTATCGCCATTAAATAAAGATTGAATATATTCAAACCATTGATAAGGTTGTTTTTTAGTATATGAAAGCAATGAACCGGTAATAGAAGAAAATGTTTTTAAACATTCTTTACATAAATATCTTTGATTTCCCTTATTATCCTTACCATATTTAATGATATGTTTATTTTGGCAATGAGGACAAAAAGAACTATCATAGTTGTTTGATAGTTCTTCATGGATATTTGTATCATAAATATGATTGATTAAATGATTATTGAGTTTTTCCCTAATAATTTCAATTTCATCATCACTTGCGTTATTGATAATTGAATCAATAATATCATTAAACATTTTATCTTCCATAGCTTTCCACCTCTTGACTATATGATAAAACAAATCAAAAAGTTAAGCTTCCAATTATGAAAGTTAGACTGACATTATTAGGTGTCATTACCAACATTTATCTTGAGTTAGGCTTTCCATAAAAAATACCTCCTACTACTTTCATTGTAGCACAAAGTATCTCTTATTTAAAAACCAAATATTGCGAATCTTAATTTTTGATTCATCATAAATGATAAAGTTAATTTAACTGTTTCTCTTCCTAATTCAACATTTAAGCAATCATTCATTACCATTTCTAATATTTTCATCATGATATAATATTCTTTACAATAGTGTTTTTCTATTTCTTCAATAAATGAAGCTACTGGATATAATTGATATTGTTTTTCCATCAATAATAAAATATTTTCTACTTCTAAAAGAGATGGATCAAAAACAAGTTTTGTTTTTAAATCATCATAAACTGTCTTTAAATTATTAAAATACCTTTTTAATCCTTCTGGAAGATCTTCTATTTTATTTTTATACAATAAAACATCTGTAATATCTAATTCTAAATAATCTTCACTTTCAACAAATGGAATATATGATTTTTGTTCTTTTAAAAAATTACGATCAACATCTTTAGAAATCAATGCCCATTCTTCATCAAAATCTTTTTGATAAAAATCACATAACATTAATAATGGTAAAATAATTGATTTTAATTCAATGACACTTTTTAATAATTTAAAAGCAATCTCTTTGTGTTCAACTTCTAATTTTTCTAATCGTTGGCTAAATAACAATACTAACAAATATTTTAAAGTTGCATATTGATTTTTACTACACAAACTTTGATATTGTTGAATAAGTATATCTATTGTTTTTAAATCATTTGCCATTTTAGAATTTTTATTTTCTAATAATTGAAAAGTTTTATCTTTACCAAACAAATAAAAATAAACTTCTATAGCTGATAAAAAATCATAACTTTCTTCTAAATAACTATCATCCCAATTTCCTTTATGTAAATACCAAAGATCCATTTTATAAGATGCATAATTTTCATCTAAAACAGTATTTAACCAACCTATTGCTTTCATCGAATCAACAATCATACCATTTTCAGCTTTTTTTAAAATAGCTAAAGCATATGTAATTTTATGATAAATACAGCTCTTTTCTATTTCACAATTTTCAAAATAACTATAATCAAAATCCTGATAATTTTCGATATCCTTCAAAACCGTTATTTCATGATTTTTAAAAAGAACATTTTCTTTCTTCATAATACCAGCAAAATGTAATACACGTTTATATTTTTCACTATATTCTCTATATATTTGATCCATATTCATTCCCCTTTATTCTCTAATCTTATTTTATTCCTAAATAACATATTCGTCATTGGACAAATAGTACAAAAAAAGAGAAATGTTATATTTCTCCACGACAATGAATAACCATATCATTCCATTTAGCATTTCCATGAGTAGATGCTGAAACTTTTACAAATTTAAAACCACAACTTTCATAAAAAGGAATAAGATGATCTTTACATGTCAAAATAAATCCTTCAACATTATCTTTTCTTTTTTTGACATACTCTTTTACCATTTCTCTAGCATAACCATGTCCTCTATATTCAGGTAAAATGCAAACTGAAAAAATCATTTGATAACGTCCGTTTTCTTGATGTAAAAAAGCATTTTCATACATTTCATCAGGAAGAGTGCATTCATTATTTTTCAAACCACCAATATATCCAATCGCTTGATGATTTAAATAAAAGATTTCAAAACCTTCATGATAAACATTTAATCTTTCTTTTAATGATTGATAACTTGCTGCCTCTTGTATAGGAAAACAGGTTGTTTCGATTTGATAAAGTAAGTCTAAATCCTGAATTGTCGCTTGTTTTAACATGATATTCTCCTAAATCATGGCATAAAGGCCAACAAATGGCATGACTAGAATAAGTGCAGGAACAAGATTCATCGCTCTTACATCTAGTATTTTAGAAACGGTTAAACCTGTAATCATGGTAATAACACCACCACAAGCTTTAAAATCAGCAATCATTGTTGCACTTACAAATGGTAAAATTGCTTTTGCTAGAAAGAAACACGCAAGTAAAATAAGTAATTGTGGAACACATATTAAACTTTGTGCATAACCTAAAGCAGCTCCAAATAAAATAGCTGTAAAGAAATCTAAAACTGATTTAGAAATTAAAACAGAAGCATCTCCTGACATTCCTTCTGTAAGGGCTCCAAATAATCCCATTCCAGACATTGAAAACATCAAAACAACTAATAAATAAAGATGCATATATTCTTCTTGATTACCTTCTATATGAAAAGGTAATTTATCTAATAAAAACGCAAATATATCATGAACATGATCATATAAATGACATAATTCACCAATAACAAAACCTAAAATAATAGCCATAATAACCATTGGTAATGTCTTTACTTGAATGACTGACATTAATCCAATTGTTACAGAACAAATCCCAAAAACTTTTGGTAATTCTTCCATTAAATGTTTAGGTAAAACTTTTTTAATAAGTCCTCCAATAAAAGTACCTATAAAAACAGCACATACATTTGTTAAAACGCCAACTGGCATAAAATCACCACCTTGTCAACTATTATAACAAAACCATGCAAAATATGCATTAAAAAAACCGTCAACTTTCATTGACGGCTCTATTATTATATTATTTACCAAAATATCTATCTAATAAACCTTTTAAAGCTTTTCCATGTCTAGCTTCATCTCTAGCCATTTCATGAACAGTATCATGAATTGCATCTAAGTTATTCTTTTTAGCACATGTAGCAAGTTCAACTTTACCAGCTGTTGCTCCAAATTCACAATCAACACGCCAAGCTAAGTTATCTTTAGTAGTTGCTTTCATATTTGGTTCTAAGTCTTCTCCTAACATTTCAGCAAATTTAGCAGCATGTTCTGCTTCTTCATAAGCAGCTTTTTCCCAATATAATCCAATTTCAGGATAACCTTCTCTATGAGCAATTCTTGCCATACATAAATACATACCAACTTCTGAACATTCACCTTCAAAGTTTGCTTTTAATTGATCAAAGATATATTTTTTATCTTCATCACTAATATCAGGATTATTTTTTACAGTTTTAGCGTAAATACCATATTCATGTTCAGCAGCTAATTTCATTTCACCTTTTACTTCTTCAAACATGTCAGCTCCTACATGACATACTGGACATTCAGCTGGTGCTGCATCTCCTTCATAAACATATCCACATACTTTACATACAAATTTAGCCATATTTCTTTTCTCCTTTTTTTAATTCCTTATTAGGAATGATTACTACTTAAGTATAACATATAATTTCCTATTGTCAATCCATTTAGAAGCATAATTTGTATCTTTCTATTATTATATCTCTTTTTTAAAAAGAAAAAAGCAATCTTTCAATTGCCTTAATCAATCGGTGGACGATAAAAGCCACCAAAAAAATTTTCAGTTTTTATAACATTAACAATAATATGAGAATCTACCGTTTTCATTAACTCTACAATATCTAAAACCTCATAACTAGAAACAACTGTATGCAATAAATACATCTTTTCATGACTATATCCTCCAATAGCTTCAACACATGATATTCCATGTCGATAATTTTTAATATATTTATCCATCACATCTTGTGCTTTTTTTGTTGTTACTTGTAAAGTAACGCGTTCATAACGATGATAAAATGAATCTATTGTTCTAGTAGAAATAAATTGAAATAAAATAGAATATCCTGCATGGATCCAACCAAACATAAATCCAAAAATCAATAATATAATTGAATTAAAAATAAAAACATAGCTCCAAATCGATTTTCCTTTTTTATTAGAAATATATAATGCAACAAAATCTGTTCCTCCTGTTGAAGCATTCATTTTTAAAATACCTGCCGTCATCAATCCATAAAGAGTTCCACCAAAAATCACATTCAATAAAGTATCATTAAAAATAGGTGGAAAATGAATTATTTTTAAAAAGAAACTTGCTAGAAAAACTTCTAATAAAGAAAAGAATGTAAACCTTGGACTAATACTTTTATAACATAAAATAGCTACTGGTACATTTAATACAATCATTCCTAAAGAAGTAGAAAATGAGAAATGAAAATAAGTTGATGTAATCTTTTCAATCAATATCGCAACTCCTGTAAATCCACTTGATAATAAATTAGCTGGTTGAATAAAGACTTTGATGACATAAGCCTGTACAAAAGCACCTAAAATAACTGTTATCAATGTTAATAAATATTTTTTATTTAAATGAAACATAGAGCCACCACCGGTATTGTTATAATTGATAATAAAGTTGATAGAAAAACTGTTTTTGCTGCTAAAAATTCATTTTGTTGATATCTTTTCGCAAATAAAACAGCACCATTAGCTACAGGCATCGCTAAGATAATCATCGTCATTGCTTGAATCATTGTATCTTTGATAAGAAAATGAACTAACGGTGAAAAAATCATTGGAATGATTAAATCAATGAATATTGTAAATAAGTAAATCTTTCTATCGAGTAATATTTTCTTGATAGGATATTTAGAAAGTGTTGCTCCAATAATAATCATTGCTAATGGTGTTGTCATATTACCTATCAATTGAATAGGTTGTAACAATGTTTCAGGTAATGATATTGAAAAAATATATAATAACACTGCAATCATTGAAGCAATAATTCCTGGTGTAATGAGTTTTTTTATTTGAAATGATTTATTATTTGACATAATCATCATTCCTAAAGTAAACAATGATAGATTAAAAGGCATATTGATTAAAGCTGTTAATAAAAGCGATTGTTTACCAAATAATGATTGTAATAGAGGAAAACCAATGAAACCTACATTAGGGTAGATCATCATAAATAAATAGAGTGATTTATCTTTTAAAGAACTTATTTTTAAACATAAATAAGCAAAAATAGGTAATATAATAATTAAAATAATCATTGATAAAAATAAATCTTGATAAGGAATACCATTTTTATTGGCACTTACAGATGAAATAATTAAACAAGGCATTGTTATATTTAAAACAAAACGATTCATTTTATCAATAAAACTTTCATCAAAATCTTTCATTTTTCCTAAATTAAAACCTAAAACAATCATCATAAACAATTGTAAAATTTTATTAATTACTAAATAAACATTCATTTTAATTCCTAAAATATTCTAAAATAATATTCATCATGACTTTAAAACCTATCTTATAAGAATCTAAATCAATCCATTCATCATAAGTATGTGCTTTTTCTCCCATTAAAGTTCCAATCGTATTAGCACATATTCCATAAGATAAAGGAATATTTGAATCTGTACCATTAGCACATTTTTCTACATCATCTAAATAATATTCTTTAATCAATCTCACATTATGATCTGTAAATTTTTCAAATTCCTCTTGATTTAATAAACCATTTCCAGGTCTTACTCCTAAAATTTCAATTTCTACATTTGAATAATGAGAAACAATTTCTTGAAATTGTTTCTCCATGATATCTAAACAGCTTTGCATAGAAGAACGATATTCATAGAGTAATGTAGCTGTAGAAGCAATTGCATTAATTGTTGTTCCACCTTCTATTTTTCCAAAATTATAAGTTGTTTTAGCTTCTGTTGGTATTTGTTGATGACTTAATTCATACATAATTTTACTTAAAGTCTCAATAGCATTTTCTTTACCAAAATCAGCATAAGAATGTCCTCCTTGACAATGAACAGTCAAACGATAACGTTTAGAACCTACAGCACTATTCGTACACTGATTCAAATACCCATCAAAGGAAATAAAGGATTTAATACGATTTTTATACTGTTCAACAATATAACGACACCCATTAGAATTTCCTAAACCTTCTTCACACGTATTTAAAACAAATAAAACACCTGTCTTTCCATGTAAATGATGAAGGTGAATATAATGAATCACTTGCATTAAATGAACAACATTAGCTGTATCATCTCCTACTCCTGGTCCATATAAATAATGCCCTTTTTGCGTTATTTTTAACGGTTCCATATCAGCAAAAACAACATCAAGATGACCACAAAATACCACAATATCTTGACCTTCATCAAACATCTTAATCACTACATTATTCATCTTATCAATTTTTGCATCAATGCCTCTTTCTTCAAACCATTGTTTACAAAATTGAGCTCTTTTTTCTTCATGATAAGAAGGTGCCGGAATAGCTGCTAACTGTTTTAAAAGTTCTACAGAATACTTAGCTTCTTGTTCAATATAATCTTCTTCATATTTATATAACATATTTTTCCCCCTATATTAAAGAAAAGGCAATTATGCCTTTTCAATAGATTCTTTCTTAACTTCTTGTTTATCTACCATTTTAAAGAATGGATAATAAATAGCCATAGAGATAAGTAATAATACAATTTGTAATAGAGCTCCTCTAATACCACATAATAAGAAGCCTGAAATAATTGGTGGTGTTGTCCAAGGAACTTCAACCCCAATACTTACTGGAACTAATCCAATATATGTAGAAGCATAAGTGACAATTGCCATTGTAATATTAGCAATCACAAATGGAATAGCCATAATTGGATTTAAAACAATTGGCATACCAAAGATCAATGGTTCATTAATATTAAATAATGAAGGAATTAATGATAATTTACCTAAAGCTTTATATCTAGATGATTTAGCAGTAAAAACAATCACAAGTGCTAATCCTAAAGTAGCTGCAGTTCCTCCTAATTTAACAAAGTTAGCAATAAATTGATAATTGACAATATGTGTAGCAGCTTTTCCAAGTCCAATTGCTGCAGCATTTTCAGCAGATAATGATCTCCAAATAGGATTCATTACTGAAGAAACAATACTTGATCCATGTAAACCAAAGATCCATAAAATTGATTCTATTAATAAAACTAAAATTGTAGCTGGTAATGTACTACCAATGGATTGTAGTGGTTGTTGTAACATTGTAAAAATGAAATTTTGTGCACTTTTGAAACTTGTCATTTCAAAACCAATTCTTACAAAGTTAAAAATAATAAAGATAATAGCTACTGGAATTAAAGCTTCAAATGGTTTTGCCACATTTTGAGGTACTGAATCTGGTAATTTAATTGTCCATCCTTTTTGAACAACAAATCTAAAGATTTCTACTGCTAAACAAGTTGTAATAATTGCTAAAAATAATCCTGATGCACTAAAATTATCAAGTGGTAATCCTTTTAGTCCATCTTCTGTTACTAAAACAGGTGTTAACATGAAGATAGCAATAAATGATACAACAATAGACTCTCTTGTATCTACTTTATAAAAATGTGCAAGAGAACGTGCAATTCCTACAACTACATAAATAGACATGATTCCATAACTCATACGATAAGGAACCATAAATATTTGACTCCAATTTTCCCCTAAAAGTCCTGTCATAAATTCACTATAACCATTAATAGGAATACTTGTAAAAAGCAAGAATAAAGAACCAACAATAATAACTGGCATTACGCCAAAGAAACCTTCTTTAATCGCATTTAAATAACGATTTGCACTTACTTTAGATGCAAATGGCATCAGTTTTTCACCCATTTTATCAAAAAAACTATTCATCATTTTCTCCTCCTATTCAAATTTTGTTTGTCCATTGGTTTCAATTACTTTCTTATACCAATAAAACGATTTCTTTCTATATCTTTTTAAACTTCCATTTCCTTGGTCATCTTTATCAACATAAATAAAACCATATCTTTTCTTCATTTCTCCTGTTCCAGCAGAAACTAAATCAATACATCCCCATGTTGTATAACCAATAACATCAACATGATCAATTTCTATAGCTTGTTTTAAAGCCTCAATATGTTTTCCTAAAAAATCAATACGATATTGATCATCTACAGTACCATCTTCATTAAGTTGATCAACAGCCCCTAATCCATTTTCAACAACAAATAATGGTATTTGATAACGATCATATAATTCATTAAGTGCAACTCTTAATCCTAAAGGATCAATATGCCAACGCCAATTTGTAAGTTCTAAATAAGGATTACGTCCTTTAGCATTAATTGAACCATCTCTTTGATAAGAAACAATAGAAGAAAAATAATAACTAAAGCCAATAAAATCAACAGTTCCCTTTCTTAATATTTCTTCATCACACTCATCAATAATCAATTTTCCTCCCAATTGTTCTTGTTTAGCCAAACATGTATTCGTATAAAATCCTCTACACATCACATCTAAATAATAATGTGTAAACAACATATATTCTCTTTTAGCTATTTGATCTATTGGTTGACAAGTTGCTGGGTAGCTTTCTGGATATTGAACCATACAGCCAATTTTAAAATTTGGATTAATTTGGTGTCCTAGAATAACTGCTTTGGCACTTGCTACAAACATATGATGACTTGCTTGTAAAACAGTTGATGCCTTATCTTCTCCTTCTTGAAAAAGAATACCAGCTTGATGATAAGGATTTTTCTTATTCATCGTTTCATTAATTTCATTAAAAGTCATCCAATATTTTACTTTATCTTTATAACGTTTAAAAATTGTTTGACAATAATTCATAAAGAAATCAATCATTTTTCTATTTCTCCATGAACCATATTTTTGAACTAAATGTAATGGTGTTTCATAATGAGAAATCGTCACCACTGGCTCTATATGATATTTTAATAATTCATCAAAAACTTGATCATAAAATTTCAATCCAGCTTCATTCGGTTTTTCTTCATCTCCTAAAGGAAAAATACGTGTCCAATTGATAGACATTCTAAAGCATCTAAATCCCATTTCAGCAAATAATGCAATGTCTTCTTTATAATGATCATAAAACCCAGTTCCCTCATGACTTGGATAATAAGTATGAGGATGAACACTCTCGTGTATTTCTCGAGGATGATCAATATTTCCTCCCATCTCTACATCTGCAATACTTAATCCTTTTCCATCTGCAAGGTAACCACCTTCATATTGATTAGCTGCTGTTGCACCTCCCCATAGGAATTGATCTGATATCTTCATTTAAAAAGCCCTCCTTCTATGGTTATTAAAACATAGAAGAAAGGCTTTTATAATTGAATAACTTTCGTTTTTAACAATGTTTAAAAATTTAAGAATTAAATATTTTTTATTATTTAACACTGTTTAGATTCATCCATTAATATTGGATTTGAAGAATGTCTTGTACTTTCTGATTTAGATGTAAGTTGTAATTTTTTATTAAAATTATTTTCATAATCTAAAGAAAAATAAGAAGCATACAATAAATCCAATAAAAAATAAATAGATAAATTACTATTAAAATTTGCAATATTATGCGTTAAATTTTCTCTTGTAGAAATATACAATTTAGCATCACTCATTTGACTTAACGTATTTTCTCCAAAAGAAGTTAAACTTAAAAAAGGAATATTTTTCTTTTGACATGTTTTTGCCATATTGATAAGTGTCTTGGTTTCTCCAGAATAAGAAATAAAAATCACACAATCCCCTTTAGGAATACAATTTACTTCATAACGTTGATAATTTAAATTATTAGTAATATATACATTCTTTCCTATTTTCATCATTTTTTCTTTAAATGATTCTGCTATATTTAAAGCTGTTCCATATGAATAAATATGAATATTGTTATTATTATTTAATAATTGAACAGCTTTTTGAAATAAATCATGATGTAATAAAGATAACGTATCTTTAATTGTTTCTTCATATAAAGAACCCATTTTATTAGCTATTTTAAAAATAGTATCCCCTTGATCAAAAGGTAAATTAGGATCAACTGTCCCAAATTGCTGATTTAAATACTCAATTTCACTTAAATAAGCCTTCTTAAAATTATCAAAACCTTCAATTCCAATTTTCTTACATAAATTTAAGACTGTTGCTGGTGACGTATAAGTTTCTTTAGCAATACTTCTTGCTGAATAATTTTTTATTTTTTCCCCTAATTGAATAATAAAATCAGCAATCACAATTTCACTTTTAGAAAAATCAACTTTATTCGTTAGTTTATCAATTAATAACATACCATCACATCCTTTTTTGATATCATAGCATATAATAAAAAAGAAAACAAAAACACAGTTTTTCTACAAAAAAACTCTTCATGTTATTATATAAAAACACCTTCCATTAATTTATTTTATATAAGAATTATTTGCTTTTCTTATAAAGCCTTTCTAATTTTGAAATATTATCAAATCATATCTGATTTTCGCCAAAAAAGGCCTTCTGAACAAGCTATCTTTTGCATAAGTGCCTGTATTTCCTTTGATGGATTATACACTGTTAAATTTAAACTATCCCATTCAAAAACCACAAGAACATTTTCATCTGGAAGCAATATATTCAACCAACCTGAATGGTTATTCATGATTGTATTGATTGCATCCTCTACTCTTTGTAAAGATGGTCGGTCAATCCAATCATCCAATTGTATAGATACATGATAATAACACATTAATTTTATAATGATATTTACAAATTTATCTTTCAGCAAAAAATGTTTATCACTATTGAGTAAATAACATTCCACATCAAAAAATTGTCCTCTTGAACTTGGTTTTACCTGTTCAGGAAGAAAATCTATCACATAGCATGGCTTCTCTAATAATTCTTCAATTTTACTTACTGTTTGTTCCACTTTAGTTCACCCATCCTCTTTTAAATATTCTTCTTATAGTATAACACTTTATTCTAAAAACATCTTTTACACCTGCACACTTATTACTTAGTTGGTAAATATTAAGCAATCAAAAAAGATGCCTATTGAGCATCTCGGCTCTATACTAAAACTGGAGGGGAAATATATCCTGCTCCAGTTTTCTTATATTTAAATAGACATAGCTTTCATACCGTTTTACAATTTAAATGACCAAAAATAAATAGAAAAGAGGTATTCCACTATGTCCAATTTGAATTATATCAATGATTTATTTAAATCTCTAGATTTTCCTGATAATTTATCTGATTATTTTATTCCTGTCCCTTATGAGGACTCGGGTTTTTGACAGTTATGTAACTTCCATACGAATATAGATATGCTCAAAGCGCTTATTCCATATAGGTTTTTTGAGTTTTTTTACTGTCAAATTTTATCATTTTAAATGTTGTATGGTGTTGTATATGGTGGTATAATGTCTCTAGGAGATGATTTTCATGAAGCTTTACTATGACAGACGTTCTAAAAATCCAACTTATTTTATTCAACAGGGTATCAGAAACGGCAAGAAAACGACTACCCGCAACATTAAAACTATTGGAAAACACAATGACCTTCTTAAAATTACTGACGATCCTCTTGAATATGCAAAACAGGAAGTCGCTAAATTCAATGAAGAATATAAAGCCAATAAAATTTCTATAGATGTCAATATCGATTTTTCTAAAAAGCTTCCTTCTTCAATGGATACTGTTGCCCATTCAAAAAATATCAATATTGGCTATTTCTTTATCCAGTCTATCTATCATGATTTGAAGATCAAAGATTTTCTGAACAATATTGTTTCGCAAACCAGGGTCGATTATGATGCTGATCTCATAAACAGATTTCTTACCATCTCTCGAATACTTGATCCTCGTTCGAAACTGGGAATCTATGATCATCTTCATATATATTATGAACAGCCGCACTATCTCTATGAATCTTCTCTTAGATTCCTATCGCTTTTGGCCAAACACTTTGATGAATACATTTCCCATTTGTATGAGGCAAGCAATAACATCATTCCAAGAGATACATCTGTATGTTATTTTGACTGTACAAACTATTATTTTGAAATTGAAACTGCAGATGAGGATTATATCGATGAAGTTACTGGTGAAATCTTTTACATGTTGAGAAAGTACGGGATTTCCAAACAGCATCAGCCAACTCCAATCGTTCAAATGGGACTGTTCATTGATGCACAGGGAATTCCTTTATCAATGTGTATCAATCCAGGAAATCAAAACGAACAGTTGTGTGCCACTTCAACCGAAGAGAAAATGATAAGATCTTTCAAAGATAAAAAACTTATCTATTGCGCTGATGCAGGACTTGGTTCCTATGATATTAGAAAGTTCAATTCTTTTGGAAGCAGAGCCTTTATAGTCACACAGTCCATAAAGAAACTGTCGAAACCTTTACAGGAAGCAGTATTTAATGATTGTGACTATAAGCTTTTATCCAACGACTTGCCTATGACACTAAAGGAAATGCACGAATTTGATAAAAATGATGAAGACAATCTCCATCTATACAATGATATCCTGTATAAAGTGATCAGTGCAGATAAGGCTGTTGATTTAGGACTTACAGAAGAATATGTGACTTCTACAGGAAAAACAGGAACAAAAAAAGTCAAAGGTGAACTGAAACAATATGTCATCATTACTTTTTCCAGAAAAGCGATGGAATATCAAAGGCATATTCGCAACAGTCAAATAGAACGTGCTCAAAGACTTATAAAAAATAATAAGGTCGAAGATTTAAAAAAGAATCAAAACGATCCAAAAAGATTCATTAAAAAAGTAAAAAATGAAAAGAATAAATATTATATTGATGAAGAGATGATAAAAAAAGAAGAGATGTATGATGGTTTCTATGCCATCGCTACAAATCTGGATGCAGAAAACGAAGCAAAAAAAATAATTGAGATCAATTCGCAGAGATATAGGATAGAAGATTGTTTTAGAGTTTTAAAAACAAATTTCAAAGCAAGACCTATAAATCATCGAAAAAATGATCGTATCATAGCACATTTTATGACATGTTATACGGCATTGCTCATTCAAAGGATAATGGAAGTAAAATTAAATCAAAAAGGCAGACATTTTACTACCGGAGAAATCATTGAAAACTTAAAAAATATGAATGTGGTCAATAATCATGATCTGTACTATCAGGCAACTTATACAGGAAGTACACTATGTGATGCTTTGAATGAAACATTTGGATTAGAATTGGACAAGGAATATTATCAGCCCAAAGAACTAAATAAAAAAATCAAAAAAATATCAAATTAGATATTCCATACAACATTTTAAAAAGAGTGAAAATCCACTGATACCAATGGGTTCCACTCTTTTTTCCTATTTAACTGTCAAAGACGGGATTATATCAATGATTTATTTAAATCTCTAGATTTTCCTGATAATTTATCTGATTATTTTATTCCTGTCCCTTATGAGGACTCTGATTCTTGCTTTAGATATGGTCTTGATAAGCATGGTCACCATTCTAAATTTATTAGACTTAGATCTGTTCTTAAAGATAATTTCGTCTGTCCTCATTGCGGCGTTATCGAACATCATGAATCTAAAGGTTTACGTAAGATTTCCCTGTCTCATATTGCCAATGGTCATCAAAGATTCGTTATTGAGGTTGAATACAGAAGATATTTCTGTCATTCATGTCATTCTTATTTTAAGGATGATATCCCTTTTAAATTTAAAAATACTAGAATGACTTCTTCTGCTGCTCATGCCTGCCTGATTCAATTTAGAGAGAATACGGCCATGGCCGTTATTTCTCGTATGATGGGTGTTTCTAAATCTTCTGTATACAGAATATTTTTTCATCACATCAAAGTAAAAGAACGATTCTATCATCTTAAGTCTGTTATTTCTATTGATGAATTTAAAGCAACCACTGATAAAGGAACTTATGCTTTTCATATTACCGATCCTATCAACGGCAAAACTCTTGATATTATTGAAGACAGAAAAGAACGCAGTCTAAGAAACTATTTTCTTAGATTTCCCTATAAAGAAAGAAAAAAAGTAAGGATCATCATTATGGATCTTTCCAATCCTTTTCGTTGTATCATGCAGCGTCTTTTTCCCAATGCTTCTATTATCGCTGATCGTTTTCATTATGTAAAATTATTCGGTGAATGTCTAAAAAGAAGCAGACTGGATACCTGTTCTTCATTAAAAAATGAAAAGATAGCCAAATCTATTAAGAAAAATCTTCATCTTTTTGACAAATATAGAAAGGATCTTGATGATCAAACAGAATGGTATGATCGTCATTTAAAAAAACACTTTACCTGCAGAACATATGTTGAACATATATTTGAACAGGATGGTACAGATGAATTCTACCAGAGCTATATGATCTATCAGAATCTGTTGAAACTCATCCATGAAAAGCACAATGATTACAAGAAAGAATTGAATAACTGGCTGAACCATATATTTGAAACAAATAATACATATTTTATTTCGTCTGCAAAAAACATAAGAAAGAACTGGTTTGTGCCAATACTTAAGTCACTTACATACAAAGCAATCTATGTTAGAAACGATAAAACATATGAAACAAGTTTTAATAATGGTTTTATTGAAAGTATGAACAACAAGGTCAAGCTTGTAAAACGAAATGCCTATGGCTACAGATATTTTTATAATTTAAGAAAGAGGATTCTTCTTCATCTTGGGTTCTCATATGAATTTGAGTAAAAGAAAAGAGATAGCTTTCGCTATCTCTTAAGCCCCTCCACTATTGACACGGAGCCAGCATCTCTTGATTGAACTAAAATAATATTTTCATTATTTTCAATAATCGAATATTTACCTTTAACTTCATTCGATACACATAATGGATCATCTCTTTTAAGTAAATAATGATCTAATGTATATTCAGCTTGACTAATAGAAAGAATACTTTCATTCAAAGCAAACAATGAAAAATAATAATATTCTTGATTATATATATGATGAATTCCAGGTTTTAATAATTGAATACAGTTTTGTTGGTCAATAACCTTTATAGAAACATCTTGATATTTTTCAAGCAAACACATAACTGCAAAAAAATGATCTAAACGTCCTCCGGTAACACCATATAATTCAATTTCATCATAACCTTTAGAAATTGCATATTCGATAGCAGCATGCGTATCTGTAACATCTTTTCTTTCAGGTAATATTTGAATATTTAAATCTTCTAATGATTTTCTATTTTGTAAAGAATCAAAATCTCCTATTGCAAACCTCGGTGTTATTCCTTGCTTTAATAATTCCTCTACCCCATGATCAACCCCAATATAGTCTCTATCTTGAGGTAATGTCATATTAAATAAGTGTGTTGCACATAATGCTATTTTCATTTTAAAGAAGCAATCCTTTGTGTGTAATCATCACTATTAAATACATAACTTCCAGCAACTAAAACATCAACACCTGCATCTTTGCATTGTTTTCCAGTTGTAGCATTAATACCACCATCTACTTCAATTAAATAATGATCATTATTTTCTTTTCTTCTAGCAGCTAAATCTTTAATTTTATCAAGAGCAATTTCTTTAAATGATTGTCCACCAAATCCTGGTTCAACTGACATTACTAAAACAACATCTAATAAAGATAAATAATCTTGAATAGCATCAACAGGTGTATTTGGTTTAATACTTATTCCTACTTGTACATTATTTTCTTTAATATGATGAATAAGTGCTAAAGTATCTTCTTTATTTTCCATTGCTTCAATATGAAAAACAATTAAATTTGCTCCACTTTTAATAAATTCATCTACATACTTTTGAGGTTCACTAATCATTAAATGAACATCTAAAAATAAATTTGTAACTTTAGACACATCTTTTAAAATACTATATCCAAAAGAAATATTAGGTACAAAATGTCCATCCATAACATCATAATGAAGCCAATCAGCTTTTCCATTTTCAATTTTTTCAATATCATCTTTCAAACATGCAAAATCAGCTGAAAGAAGTGAAGGTGCAACTTTAACCATATCTTTTCTCCTTTTTTTCCTTTAATTCTTTTAACATTGTTAAATAATGTTCATAACGTTCTTTAGAAATTTTCCCCTCATCAACTGCTTCTTTAACTGCACAATGAGGTTCACTATCATGTAAACATCCTCTAAACTTACAATGAGAAGCATATTCATCAAAATCATGATAAGCTCTCGCTGCATCAGTAGGTTCCATCTCTAATTCAAGAGATGAAAAACCAGGGGTATCTGCTACATAGCCATCATATAAATTCATAAGTTCAACATGTCTTGTTGTATGTTTACCTCTTCCTAAAGCTTTTGATATTTGATTTGTTTCTAAATTTAAAGAAATATCTAAAGCATTTAAAAGGGTTGATTTCCCAACTCCACTTTGTCCTGTAATCACAGTCACTTGATCTTTAAAAATATCTTTAATTTCATCTATACCTTTATTTTGTTTAGAACTTGTTTCAATGACAGTATAACCAGCATCTCGATATTCTTGAATATATTGATAAATAGAATCATCACCTTCTATATCCATTTTAGAAATAACAATGATTGGTTTTATATGATAATGTTCTATCAATAATAAAAACTTATCTAATAATACTGTTGAAAAATCAGGCTCTTTTCTTGAAAAGACAAGCAATGCTTGATCAATATTTGCAATCGGTGGTCTTCTTAAAACATTTTTTCTCTCTAATATTTTGAGAAGGTAACCATCATCATGGTTACCTTTTTGAAATTCTACAAAATCGCCAACAACTGGTTTTATATCTTGTTTTCTAAATTTTCCACGGGCACGACATTGATGTACTTCATGACCATCATCAATGTAATAAAAACCAGCTAGCGCTTTTACAATACGCCCTTTATCTACGTTAGTCTTCATAATAATAGATTGTAATTGTTGTTCCTTTTTTATCAACTTTTGTTCCAGCAGCTATACTTTGTTTATAAACTGCACCAATATAACGTTCATCTCCACCAGATTCAGGGAACTGTGTTCCTTCCATAGAAACTGTAAATCCTAAGTTTTCAAGATTTGACTTCGCACTATCAGGTGTTAAACCAACAACCGAAGGAACTGTTTGACTATAGCCAGTAGAAACTGTCAAAGTAATATTTCTATTAGTGTCTGTTGGATCTACTTTGTAACCCTTCGCTAAGTTTTGATCAATAACAGTACCTGCTGGTTGATCAGATGTTTGTTCACGTTTTGTAACATTAAAACCTAAACCACTCAATTTATTATAGGCATCATCATAACTCATACCAGTATAATCATCTAAAATAACATAAGATCCTTTAGAAACTGTAAGTGTAATTGTACGATCTTTATCTGTTGGGTCTTGTTTATAACCTTTTTCTAAACTTTGTTCTAAAACTGTACCTGCTTTTTTGTCAGAAACTTCTCGATTTATATCAACTTTAAATCCAAGTTTTTCTAATTTCTTTTCAGCTTCTTCATAACTTAAACCAGTATAATCATCTAAAACAATATATTTTCCTTTTGAAACTGTAATTGTAATAACATCGCCTTCTTTAATAGAAGAACCTTTTTCAGGATCAGTTTTTGTAATTAATCCTTTTTTATAATCATCAGATAATTCCTTAAAAACAGTCTTATTAATAGTTACACCATAATCTTTTAATAATTCTTCAGCTTCACTTTGTGTAAGTCCTACTAAATCAGGCATTACATTTGGTTGTTTATTTCCACCAAAAAGTAAGAAATAACAAATAATTCCAATAATCAAAACAACCCCTGCAACAACTCCTGCAAGAACTTTAGGATTTTTTAATTTTTCTAAAATTTTATTTTGAGTTGGTTTTTTCTTTTCAGTAACTCTTTCTTCAACTTCTTCTGTTTCTTCATCAAAGAATTGACGAGGATTAGCAACAATTGTTGGATCATTTGTTTCATCACTATGATCAAAAACAAGCTTTTCTTCATCAGTTCTTGATAAACATGTTTGTAAATCCTCTAACATCTCATTTGCGCTTTTATAACGATCATTTAGGTTTTTAGCTGTTGCTTTAATAATAATATTTTCTACTGATTGAGGAATAGAAGGATTAAATTCTCTAAGTGATGGTAAATCTTCTTGCATATGTTTTAAAGCAATATTTACAGGAGATTCACCATTAAATGGTACTTGACCTCTTAATAATTCATAAAAAACAATTCCTAAAGCATAAATATCACTTTGAACTGTTGCTTTTTCTCCTCGTGCTAATTCTGGTGCTAAATAATGAAGAGAACCCATAATCACATCTGTTTGTGTAAATTGTGTAAGTGATTGAATAGAAGCAATTCCAAAATCAGCAATCTTAGCCGTACCTGTATCAGTCACCAAAATATTTTGTGGTTTTAAATCACGATGTATGATTCCCATTTGATGAGCTCTTGCAGTTCCAGAAAGCACTTGTTTCATAATATCAATAGCTTCCATAACATGTAAAGCACCACGTTTAGCAATTAACTCTTTCAACGTTCTTCCAGGAACATATTCCATGACGATATAGTATTGATCATTATCTTCACCTACATCATAAATTTCTACAATATTTTTATGTGAAAGCGCAGCTGCTGCTGAAGCTTCCCTTTGAAATCTAGCAATGTAGATTGGATCTTTCGCTAAAGATGTACGTAATATCTTAATAGCAATTGTACGATTTAAAATCGTATCATTTGCTAGATAAACATCTGCCATTCCTCCTTGACCAATAATATCAATCAATTCATAACGTTCAGCAATGATTTTATTCATTTTTTAACGTCCTCCTTCTATTAACA
The DNA here is from genome assembly GCF_047023275.1 of Faecalibacillus sp. NCBI lineage: Bacteria > Bacillati > Bacillota > Erysipelotrichia > Erysipelotrichales > Coprobacillaceae > Faecalibacillus > Faecalibacillus sp. The sequence continues at coordinate 60,652 of NZ_JBKYAR010000004.1, forward strand.
CAGCAGCAATATTATCATGTCCACCATGTTCATTTGCTTGTTCAATTAAAAGATGTACTTTATCTCTAACATTCATATTTTTTTTAACAATATTTAAAATTTCTTCATCTTCTAAAGAATTAAATAATCCATCACTACAGATTAAAATATTCTTTCCATTCAACTTATATTTTTGAATATCTGGTACAATATTCATTTCAACACCAATTGCTTGCATTAAAATATTCTTTTGACGATGATTCTTACCTTCCTCTTTTGTAATTGCTCCTCGATCAATCAATTCATTAACCAGCGTATGATCTCTTGTCATTTGAATAATTTCATGATCATCATAAACATAAATACGACTATCACCTACATGGCAAAAAAAGGCATCATCACCATCAACTACAGAGATTGCAACCGTTGTTCCCATTCCTTTTGTATCTTCTTGCATACCAGCCATTCTTTTTACAATTTGATGTGCTTCTAAAACAGTATCCATTAACCAATTTGTCACTTCTTCATCATCCAAAAAAGGCGGATTGGCTTTAAAACATGTCAGTACATGTTCCTCTACGACATGAGATGCAATTTCTCCTGCCCTATGTCCTCCCATACCATCACAAACAACACCTAACACTTGATCTTTTAAATTAATTGCCGTTGCCGCTTGATCTTGATTTTTTTCTCTGATTTTTCCAATATCAGTCAATGCATAATATTCCATTATATCACCCCGCTACGCTTTGCTCTTAGTTGACCACATGCTCCATCTATATCTCTACCATGTTCTTTTCTAACCGTACAGTTAATATGTAATCTTAAAAGTTCATCTTTAAATTCTTCTACATGACTGCTTGGTTTAAAACCATGTTCATCGACACTATTATAAGGAATTAAATTCACATATGCATTTAATCCTCTCATATAATGTGCAAGTTGTCTTGCATGTGCAAGTGAATCGTTGACATCATCTAATAAAATATATTCAAATGTGACTCTACGATTCGTTTTTTCGATATAATCTGCAACACCTTTTCTTAAAGCATCCATATTAAATGCTTTATTAACAGGCATTAATTGGTCTCTAATTTCATCATTAGGGGCATGTAAAGAAATAGCAAGATTTGTTTGAATTCCTTCATTGCTATATCTTTCTATCATATTAACAAGTCCACATGTAGAAATTGTAATATGTCTTGCTCCAACAGCTAAACCATGAGGATGATTAATAATTCTAACGAATTTCATCACTTCATCATAGTTATCAAAAGGTTCACCTGTTCCCATAACAACAACATGTGAAACACGAATACCTGTATCTTTAGCCACTGCCATGACTTGATTCACCATTTCACCAGCTGTTAAGTTACGTTGTTTTTTTAAAAGCCCACTAGCACAGAATGCACATTGCATATTGCATCCTACTTGGCTTGTTACACATAATGATTGACCATAGTCATGTCTCATTAAAACAGCTTCTATTAAGTTACCATCAATCATTTTAAATAAGTATTTGATAGTTCCATCACTTGATACTTGTTTTTCTTGTATTTCAAATGTATCAATGATGCATTGTTTTTCTAATTTTTCTCTTAAATCTTTTGATATATTAGACATTTCTTGAAAATCAAAAGCATTTTTTTGATATAACCATTGAAAAACCTGCTTTGCTCTAAAAGGCTTTTCATTGATTGATTTAAAATATTCAGTTAATTCTTCTAAAGAATAATTATATAAATGTTCCATCTTCTATCCCTTTTTCATTTTACACATATAAAATCCATCTGTGTGATATTCATAATTCAAAATTGTACGTTGTTCAATAACTTTCATATCGGGATGTTTTTGAATAAAATGTTCAATCATCATCCCATTTTCCTTTTTATTGATTGTACATGTACTATAAACCATTGTACCATCATTTTTCAATAAATTATACGCATTTTCTAATAAAAGTGCTTGTAATGGGATTAAACCATCCATCACACTAGAATCATGATATTTAATTTCTGGTTTACGTTTTAAAACCCCAAATCCTGAACAAGGTGCATCTAATAAAATACGATCAAATGTTTCAGGAGGATAGTGTTCTATGAGTTTTGTAGAATCCCCTGCTTGAACATGTACGTTTTTAACACCCAAACGTTTTAAGTTATGTTCTATTAATTTTACTTTGTGCTTATATAAATCATAGGCTTCTATTTTTCCTTGATTTTCCATTAATGCTGCAAGATGTGTTGTTTTACTTCCTGGAGCACTACACATATCTAAAACATAATCTGTCTTTTGAGGATCTAAAAGTCTTGCTACTAATTGACTTGATTCATCTTGAATCGTAACTTTACCTTCTTTGTAATAAGAAGTATAAGCTAGATTTCCTCTTTTATATAGAAGAGCATCTGGGGATAACGTTCCTTCTTCAAAACAGCTTTCTTTTAATAACTCTTCTTTTGTTGTTTTTAGTGTATTGACTCTACCACTTCTTGTAGGAGGCGTGTTATCTTCTTCACAAATCATTTTTGTTTTTTCTAAACCATATTGTTTATTAAACATTTTGACCATCCATAAAGGATGTGATGTTACAATTGAGATTTTTTCTAATTCATCTAATCCTTCCAATGATCTTCTTTCATTTCTTGTAAAATTTCTAAGTACTGCATTTACAAATTGACTTGTTTGATAACCTTCTTTTTTAGCTATTTTAACTGCTTCATTAATAATGGCATATTCAGGTATTTTATCTAAATATATCAATTGATATAAAGACATATAAAGAAGTGTCCTTATTTTTTTCTTTACCCTTTTTCCTTTAATATAAGGTTGGAGTTGATATTGAATATATAAAAGATTTTGGATTGTTCCATAAACAATAGTTGTACATAAATCTTTATCTTCTCTTTTTAAATTACTTTTCTTTAATTGTTCATTTAAAGCAATATTTAAAAAACTTTCATCTTCAAAATATTGATTTAAAATCATATATGCATTTTCTCTTGCCATAACTATATCGTTGTGTATGGATTAAAATCACATATCACATTTACCTTTCTTCCTTTTTTATTATAATAATCACTCATTGCATGCAACACTTCATAAACATGTGTTGTATTCGTTATTTTAAGTGTCATTCTCTTTCTATAAATATCATTCATCTTATAAATCGTACAATTTGCAGGTCCTAAAACAATTGCTTTAGGAAGTTGTTTTACTAAGTATTCCTTTATTTGTTGACTACAAAAAGTCACATCATCCTCTTTTTTACCTTGTACTAGAATACTTATCAAATAACAATAAGGAGGATACTTCGCAAGTTTTCTCATTTCCATTTCTTTTTGATAAAAACTTTGATAATCATGATTTTTAACACACTGTAAAACAAAATGATCAGGATTATAAGTTTGTATCATGACTGTTCCTTGTTTCTTTCCTCGACCACTTCTACCAGAAACTTGTTCTAATAATTGAAATGTTCTTTCATTCGCTCTAAAATCAGGAATATTTAAAGAAAGATCAGCATTGATAACTCCTACAAAAGTCACATTTTCAAAATCTAATCCTTTCGCAATCATTTGTGTCCCAATTAAAATATTCGCTTCTTGATTTTCAAATTGTTTTAATAATTGATGATGTCCTTGTTTCTTCCTTGTAGAATCTACATCATAGCGAATCACTCTTGAATTTATAAAATTATTTTGTAAATATTCTTCAATTTTTTGTGTTCCACTACCAATAAGTTTAATATTGGTACTTCCACAATAACTACATTTTTGTTGATAAGGAACTTGATAATCACAATAATGACAACGCATTGTATGCGTATCTTTATGATAAGTTAAAGAAACATCACAATGTGGACATTTTAATACCTCATCACAATCTAAACAGCGAACATAACTTGAATAACCTCTTTTATTAAGTAATAAAATCACTTGTTCATTTTTATCAATTGTCTCTTGTATTTTAGCTTTCATTTTCCTTGATAATACTTCATAATGATGTGCTTTCATTTCTTCTACCATATCAATCAATTCAATTTGTGGTAAAGGTTTTTGATTGACCCTTTGAGAAAGTATACACAATTCATACACACCCTTTAAAGCACGACTATAGCTTTCAAGAGAAGGTGTTGCACTACCTAAAACAACTGGACATTGATGATAAGCACCCCTTTTTCTCGCTACTTGAGATGTTAAATAACGTGGTGGACTTTCTTGTTTGTAACTAGCATCATGTTCTTCATCCATAATAATCAAACCTATATTTTCAAGTGGTGCAAAAACAGCACTTCTTGCTCCAACAACAATTTTTACTTCATCATCAATGATTCGACGATATTCATCATATCTTTCCCCTGCTGATAATTTTGAATGTAAGATAGCAACGCTTTTTCCAAAACGACTTTTAAAAGCAGAGACCATCATTGGAGTCAAAGCAATTTCAGGGACAAGCATCAAGACGGTTTTTCCTTGTTCAATCACAAATCTAGAAAGATGTAAATAAACTTCTGTTTTTCCTGAGCCTGTGACTCCATAAAGTAAAAAGGTTTTAAATTGATGAAAAGACGCTAGTACTTGATTGACAACTTTTTGTTGACTAGCAGTCAAGGGATAATCCTCTTGTTGTACGTGTTCATTGTAAGGATTTCGATAAACTTCTACTTGTTTATAAATAATTGCTCCTTGTTTTTCTATATTATTTAAAAGAACTGTTGAAAAAGGATAATCCTTTATGGGTAATAAATCATGTTCTTTTATATAATTTAAAGCTTCTTGTTGTTTTGTTGTTTTAAGGGGAATATCTTTTACAAAGGAAACAACTTTTTGATATTTAATGCCAACACTATGATTGGTACTTGGTTTTAATTGAGGTGGTAACATACATTGTAAACAACTGATTCTTGTAGAAAGCGTTTGTTTTGAAAGATAGTTTGCAAGTTCTTGTAATTCTTGATTAAGTAATGGTTTTTGATCAATAACATCTTGAATAAAAGAATATTTAAAACCATTTTTTTCTTCTAATTGTTTTTGAGTAAAAAGTGTTTCTTGACACTCAACGACATAACCTATAAGTTGTTGATAACCAAAACGGATATGGACTCGACAACCTGCTAAAACTTGATATTTAGATAAATAATCATAGGTCGTATCTAATTTATAGATTGCATGTTCCACAAGAACTTTAACAATATACATACTTCCACCTCTCTTTTGTTTGTATTTTACCACATCTATTGTAGCTTTATCAAAAAAACTGTCAGTTATAAAAACCAACAGTTACTTTTGATGTTCTTTAATAATTTTTGCTATTTTATCTTTTGCTAGATGAACATCGTCATTTTCTACAACATATTTATATTCATCTTTTGTTTGAATTTCTTTACGTGCTTTATCCAAACGTTCTTTTACGATATCTTCACTTTCAGTACGTCTACCACGAATGCGTCTTTCTAATTCTTCTAATGAAGGTGGTACCAAGAAAATAGTCAATGCATCAGGACATTTTTTCATGACTTGCAATGCTCCTTGAACTTCGATTTCTAAAACGACATTTTTACCCTCATCTAGTAATCGATCTACATTATCCTTAGGGGTACCATAATAATTACCTACAAATCTTGCCCATTCTAACAATCCACCTTGAGCAATCTTATCAACAAAGCTTTTTTCATCAACAAAAAAATAATCCACACCATCTGTTTCTGTAGGTCTAGGTTTTCTTGTTGTCATTGAAATAGAATAACTTAAATTTAAACTATCATCTTTGAACAATTCTTCTCTTACTGTTCCTTTTCCAACACCACTAGGCCCACTAAGAATGATTAACATTCCTCTTTTCAATTTTTCCACACCCCTTTTTTTATAAAAATAACTCTACAATAACAAAGAGATAATGTCAATTAAATTTCAAATATGTTATAGTATTTTGGGGTGATAACTATGGCATATGATGGCATTATGATGCATCAAGTAAAAAATTTATTGATAGAAACAATAAAAGGTGGTCGTATCAATAAAATTTATCAAATATCAAAATATGAACTTTTATTTCAAGTTCGTGCAAATAAAAAGAATTATCAATTATTGATTTCAAGTCATCCAATGTATGCACGTGTTCAATTAACAGCTTTATCTTATCCAACACCAGAATCTCCTAATCCGCTTACTATGCTTTATCGTAAGCTTTTAGAAGGTGGATATATTAAAGATATTGAACAAATCGATTTGGATCGTATTTTTAAAATAACTTTTGCTTGTCACAATGAATTGGGTGATTATATTGAATATATTCTCTATGTAGAGGTTATGGGAAAACATTCAAATATTATTTTAGTAGGTCAAAATGATAAAATCATTGATTGCATTAAACATATTTCACCAAGTATGAACAGTGAAAGATTTTTACAACCAGGAGCACTTTATCAATTACCACCAATGATGGAAAAACTTGATCCTTTTACAAGTGAATTTGTAGAAGATAACCAACTTACTAAAATCTATCAAGGAATGTCTCCTATTTTATCTAAAGAAATCTTATATCGTATTGATCAAGGTGAATCGTTTAAAACGATTATGAAAAAAATAGAAAATTCTCAAAATCTCTATATTACTAAAGTGAATGATAAAGAATATTTTCATGTTATTAAACTCACACATGTACAAGGAGAAACTTCAAAATATTCTTTATTTGATGGTTTAGATACTCACTTTAATGAAATAGATCAAAAAGAAAGAATTAAACAACAAACAAGTAATCTTTTAAAATTTATTCAAAATGAATATCAAAAAAACACTTCTAAATTAAAAAAATTAAAAGCAACTTTAGAAGATTCACATAATAGTGATGATTATCGTATTAAAGGAGATTTATTATATGCTTCTTTACATTTAATACAAAAAGGAATGACTCATGTTGTTGTTGATAATTATTATGATAATACAAAATTAGATATTACTTTAGATCCTAAATTAGATCCAAAAGCTAATGCTCAAAAATATTATCAAAAATATCAAAAAGCTAAAAATTCAATTAATGTTCTTTTAGAACAAATTGATTTAACTGAAAAAGAAATTGAATATTTCGATTCTTTAATAACCGCTATGTCACAAGCAACATATTATGATGCTTTAGAAATCAAAGAAGAATTAGAAAACGAAGGGTATTTAAAAAAGAAAAAACAAAAAAATACTATTCGTAAGAAAAAACTTCCGCAATTTCAAAAATATCTTACAAAAGATGGGATTGAAATTGATATTGGAAAGAACAACTTACAAAACGATTATTTAACATTTAAATATGCTCATCGCTATGATATGTGGTTCCATGCAAAAGATATGCCAGGAAGCCATGTCATTGTTAAAGCACAAGATTTAGATGAATATACGATTCGTTTAGCTGCTAAAATTGCTGCATACTATTCAAAAGGAAAAAATTCAAGTAGTGTTCCTGTAAACTATACACTCGTCAAAACACTCAAAAAACCTGCAGGTAGTAAACCAGGAAAAGTAATTTTGGATAATTATAAAACAATCTATATTGATCCAGATGATGAGTTTTTACAAGAACTTACAAAAAAATAGATGCTAAGCATCTATTTTTAATAACGATTTGTTTGTGTATAACATGTTTGTTCATATCGAGGGTAATAACGTGGAACATAAACAATGTTATTAACGCGACGACATTCAATTGGACAAATAATAGGTTGTTCTACATATTGATTTTGAAATGTTGTACATACTTTTTTAGGAGCGACAATTGGTTGTGGAGTAAAACCATTTCCTATATTTGAATTAAAATAATTTGCATAACCGTTATTATCAAAGTTTCCATATTGTCCATTACAACATGTATTTTGTTGACAATTACAACTCATAATAACACCTCCTAATATAAGGTATGGTTATATATTAAAAAGAATTGGACTTTTGTAAAGGAGAAACAAATGAAATTAATAAAATGGAATTTACATGAAGATGTAGAAGCATATACAACAACTAGAGAATTAGGTGATATTTCTTTAAATAATCCTCATTATTTAAAGGTATTAGAAAATAGACAAGAACTTGCTTCATTACTAAACACAGATTTAGAACATATGGTAGCCCCTAGACAAACACATTCTACTAATTTAAAACAAGTCTTTTTAATGAAAGATGGTGGTACCAATATGTTAAAACAAACAAATGATCTCTATGAGGTAGATGCAACTTATACGAAAGATAAAGATTTATTCTTACTTTCATTTCACGCTGATTGCACACCAATTTTAGTCTATTGCAAAGATCAAAAAATCGTTTGCGCTATCCATTCTGGATGGCTTGGTACAGTCAGACAAATTGTTGATCACACAATTCGTTATCTTATTGAAAAAGAAAATTGTAACCCACAAGAAATGTATTGCTTAATTGGTCCTTGTCTTTCTAAAAAACACTTAGAAGTACAAGATGATGTCATTAATCAAGTTAAGAAAATGAACTTTGATACTTCACCTTTTTATCAAAAAACAGATGAAACTCATTATTTATTAGATAATAAAGGATTAAATAAGCAACAATTATTAAATTTAGGAGTTTTAGAAGAAAATATTCAAGTTTCTTCTTATTGTACAAATGAAAATAATGATTTATTCTTTTCACATCGTGTTAATCACGATGGCCAAAGAAATGTAACCATCATTAAAAGAAAATAGGCGGTATGAATTTCATATCGCCTATACTTTTCTATATCTTTTTATTATTTTTTAATTAATCTTGTTTAAGCTTTTTCATCATTTGTGGAATTTGGTCAATCACATTTGAAGCAACAACCGTATAGTTTTCTTTATAAACTTCATCTCCACATAAACCATGTAAATAAGTTCCTAATATAGCCGCATCTTTTGGTAAATAACCTTGTCCTAAAAAACTACTGATAATACCAGCAAGTGTATCTCCCATACCTGCAGATGACATTCCTTTATTCCCTGACATAATGCGATATGTTTCATTTCCATCACTAATAAGTGTATGTGGACCTTTTAGAACTAAGGTAACATGATATTTTTTTGCAAATGTATTAGCTTGATCCACCATTTCACTTGTTTGATTAAAATTCACAAATCTTTTAAATTCACCATGATGTGGTGTTAAAATCCATGGCGAATGATGATTTTCTAATAATTCTGGATGCTTTGCAAGAATGGTTAATGCATCACCATCAATAACAACTGGTACATGTACGTGGCTTAAAAGTTCACATACAAAGCGTTCACTATCTTCATTTAAACCAAGTCCACTTCCTATAAGAATTGCATCTTTTCCTTGTAATAAATGTTCATCAAAATAATGTCTTTGACATGATGTTGCCTCTGGACAAAATAAACTTAAAGAATCAATTACTTTTTCATTAGACCAAACCGTAACCAATCCACTTCCAGCATAAACAGCTGCTTTAGCTGCTAAAAGTGCAGCTCCTCGATAATGATAACATCCTGTTACATGCATAATTCTCCCATAGGTTCCCTTATGTCCATCGTATAATCGTTCTTTTATATGATATTTTGCCCATTTAAAATCAATCGGTTGAGAAAATAACATTTCTTCATGAAATGATTTAGCATCCAACAATTCTAAAATTACTTTTCCTGTATACATTTCACTTTCTGGATTTAAAAAAGCAAGTTTGTAAGCTGTTAAAGTTATTGTTTGATAAGCACAAATACAGCTATTATACGGTTTTCCTGTATCAGGATTTAATCCTGTAGGAATATCGATTGCAATAATATCTATTTCAATATTATTAATAAGATCAACAACATACTTAACAATTCCTCTTAAATCACTATTAAGTCCAAAGCCAAATAATGCATCAACTACCACATCAAAATGTGGAACACTTTCTTGAAATTCTTCAAGTGTCTCTTCACTTACAAATAAACACTCTATCGATAAAGATTGTGCTTGATCAAGATAATATCTATTTGCTTGACTAAGCTTTTCTTCTCTTCCTGTTAAACAAAGTAAGACTTTTTTACCTTCTTGATGTAATTTAATTCCTAATGAAATACCATCTGCACCATTATTTCCTGGTCCACAAACAATCATAATACGTTGATATTTATCAAAATGTTTGAATAAACAATCACTCGCTTTATCTACTAATTGTTCAATCGAATATCCATAATCTAATAAAGCTTGATCATATCTTTTTAACTGACTACTTGTTGCTATATACAAAAAAATCACCCTCTTTAGATACATTATATCTTTTTAAAAGGCAAAAAAAAAGGTTTCAAACCGAAACCTTTTATTGATATCTAAGTCCACATGTAAATTTACCTACACCAGAAGAAACTTTAACAACATCTCCTGTATGTGGAGCATGAACATATTGTCCATTTCCAATATAAATTCCTACATGCCCTGAACGCCATAAAATATCTCCAACTTGAAGTTCAGATAAACTTACTACTTTTTTAGCAGCAGCTCTTTGTTCAGATGATGTTCTTGGAATAGAAATACCATTTTGTCTATATACCCATTGTGTAAATCCTGAACAGTCAAATGAATTTGGTCCAGTTGATCCCCATACATATGGGCATCCTCTTTTAGAAAGACCTGTACTAACAATTCTTTCACCAGAGAATGTTACTTCTACTTGTAATTGAACTTCTGATTTATTTCCTGTTGAATCTACACCAGTATATGTAACTGTTTTTAATCCTGTTGTAGAAGTATCAACAGCATTAAATGTAATTTTGTCTTTCATATCACCATCTAAATTATCTACAGCAGATGTGATATAAGATTTTAAATCAACATTGCTTCCTTTATCAACAGAAATCTTATTTGTTGATAAAACGATATTTGGTCCAGTAATATCTTTAACAGTTGCATTTAAGACAACTTTTGATGAATTACCTGCACCATCTGTTGCTGTTAATTTGATCTCTTTTTGTTGATTTAATTGTTTTGTATCAATTGTACCTTCTATCTTAGGTTCAATATTTGTATCTAAGTTATCACTAATTGATACATAATCTTGCCATTTAAATTCACTACCATAATCAACTGTAATATCATTACCTGATTTTAAAGTGATTTCTGGTGCTTGCATATCAGCAATAAAGAATTTAAATGATTCTTCAGTTGTATTACCACTATTATCACTTACTGAAACATTAATTGTTTGTGTTCCTTGTTTAGAAGTATCTAATTGTTTATCGCTTTCCATAAATGGAGTTACATCACCATCTACATTATCTACAGCTTTAAGATAAGAAGATAAATCTTGGCTACCATAAACAGGTACTTCAATATAATATCCATCACTTGCACCTAATGTTTTAATTTTTGGCGCTTCTTCATCAACAACATCTACTTGAATTGTTTTAACATCAGTATTATTAAACTGATCTGTTGCACGCACTTCAACTTGATATGTTCCTAATTGTTTAACATCTAAGGAATCATCATCAACTTCTACTAGCAGCTCACTTCTATCATCATGATTATCTACAATATCAATTGCATCAGTATCAAACTTTTCACCATAAGGAATTTCAATACGGTTTGACACAATTTCAGGCTTTTCATGATCCACACCAGCGTAACCTACTAACATAAATGCAGCTACCCCAGCGATTGGAATAAACATTGCTTTTCTGTTTTTAATTTTCTCATCAAACAATGTTTTGAGCTTGGTCTGTATGTCTGTTTTCATAATGTTCTCCTTTTGAATTTTTTTAACCGTCTATAATCATACCACATATCATTTAAAAATGCAAATTTGTAGAATTTATCAATCTTTTTTCAATTTTATTATACCCAAGCAATCAATAAATAGTTTATTTCATTATTAAAATTATATTCTTTTAAAGTATGAAAAAAGCCGTGATTTTTCCACGACTTTTTAATATTAAGGTCTAAACTTTTATAATAATATTTTTAAAGTATTTACCTTTCTTATCATCTACTTTTGATTTTCTTTACTTACTTCTAAAGTATCTATTTTTTTAATAAATGGTAAATAGATAACAAAAGATATAATAATCATCACAAATTGCCATAATGCAACACGCCATCCACCAATCAAAAGTCCTGATATAATTGGAGGTGTTGTCCAAGGAACCATAACCCCACTAAATAATGGTAAAATTCCCATATACATTAATAAATAACTGCTTATACCTATAATTAAAGGAACAAGAACAAATGGAATCAATAAATATATATTAAGTACAATTGGTGTCCCAAAAATAATTGGTTCATTAATGTTAAAGATATTAGGTACAATGGATAATTTACCTAAACTACGTAATGACTTTGATTTAGCAAAAAATGTAATATAAATTACTAAACCAATTACAATTCCTGCACCAGACATACATAAGAAATTATCCCAAAATTGTTGTGTAAAAATATGTCCACCATTTTGAATTGTAAGAGGTAATCCTGAATCTATAATTTTTTGATTAGCTGCCATATTTGCTTGTAAAATTGGTGAAAGAATTCCTCCACAGATAGAACCACCATGGACACCTGTCCACCACAATAAAGACATAACAATTGTCATAATAACAACCCCAAAGAACGAATCAGTAATTCCTTGTAAAGGAATTTGAATTACTGAATAAATAAGTTCCGCAAATGTTGTATTAAATACAAAGTGACATACAGCATAAATAATTGCACAAATAGTAATAATAATTCCAGTTGGTAATAATGACGAAAATGAATCTGCAACACCACTAGGAACACCCTTTGGCATTTTTATACTAATATCTTTTTTTACACATAAAGAATAAATATACCCAACTAAAAAACCAATTAAAATAGCACAAATCATTCCTTGACCAGCAGTCCAATCTTTAGAAATAATTCCTGTAACTGATTCCCCACTATCTAACACTTTAGAAGAAGGAGTTAATAAAATAAAAGCTGCTAAACCAGTTAAAGCACCATTTATTGCAGTTGTTACTTGATCATTCTTCAAATAAGAATAAGTAATTCCTATTACTGTAAAGAAGGCCATTAATGAAAATGTAGAAGAATATACTTGAGAACATACATCTCCTATTCCACTTTCACTAATTACTTTACTTACTGCTTCAATTGGTAGGTTAGCAATCAACAGGAACAACGATCCTATCATTAAAAACGGTAAAGAAAACATCATTCCATCCTTTAAAGCCTTTATAACTTTTGTATTTGTAAACTTCGATATATAAATAACTAACGTTTCATTTATAAATTTGTTCATATTATTTATCTCCTATAAAATTTCACCATTTGATGAAATAACTTTTTTATACCATTCAAAAGAAGCTTTTCGATATCTTCTTCCACTACCATTAGCTTGATCATCTAAATCAACATAGATAAAGCCATATCTTTTTGCCAGTTCACCTGTAGAAGCACTTACAATATCAATTGCTGACCAAGGGGTATACCCTATGACTTCTACACCATCTAACTCAATTGCTTTTTTCATTTCTAAAATATGATTTCTTAAGTAATCAATACGATAATCATCATTAATGATTCCATTTTCTAATTTATCATAAGCTCCAAAACCATTTTCAACAATAAACATTGGTTTTTGATATCTTTCATAAACTTCATTTAAAATAATTCTTAATCCTGTAGGATCAATAGCCCAACCCCAATCACTTTTCTTTAACAATGGATTTTGTACTTCGATAAAGTCTTGTGTTTTATCATATTCAGCAATCGTTGATTTATAATAACTAAACCCTATATAATCCACTGTACCTTGTTTTAGATCTTTTAAATCTTCATCAGTTATATCTAATTGAATATGATCCCTTTCCCACTTTTTTAAAGTATAGGCTGGATAATATCCCCTTACATGAACATCACTAAAGAAATATCTCTTATCCATTGCTTTAATGCCTGCAAGAATATCTTGTGGGTTGCAAGAAGAAGGATAAATTGGACCAAAATGTAACATGCAACCCACTTGCATAGAGGAGTTGATTTCTTTAGCTCTTTGAACTGCTCTAGCACTTGCGACGAACTGATAATGAGATATTTGATACATTGTTTGTTCAACATTTTCATTATCTTTATATAAAACTCCTGCTCCTGTCCAAGCATTAAAAGGATTATCAGTATCTATAAGATTATTAATTTCATTAAATGTCATCCAATATTTGACTTTATTGCTATATCTTTTAAAACATGTAATCGCATATCTTTCAAAGAATGTAATTAATTGTCTATTTCTCCAACCACCATATTTTTTTGCTAAATAAAGAGGCATTTCAAAATGAGATAAAGTAACAACAGGTTCTATTCCATATTTTAAACATTCATTAAAAATACGATCATAATATTCTAACCCTTCTTCATTAGGTTCTAATTCATCACCATGAGGATAAATACGTGGCCATGAAATACTTAAACGAAAACATTTAAAACCCATTTCAGCAAATAATTTAATATCTTCTTTATAATGATGATAAAAATCAATTCCATAATGATTAGGATAATATTTATCATCTAATATTTCATAAGAAATTTCTCGAGGGTGATTGACATCACCAGCAGACATAACATCGGTTACACTTAATCCTTTATGTCCTTCTTGATAGCCACCTTCATATTGATTAGCAGCAACAGCACCACCCCATAGAAAGTTTTTATTCATAATCATTCTCCCATTTTAAATTTATCAACTGCTTTTGTTGTTTCTTCTAAATAAGAATAATTACTTATCAATTTTAATGAAGTAAATATATTAAAAACATACTGTAAAGAAGCAATATAAACAGCATTAGATAATTCAATTGTATTTTGAGTGGTCATAATTACAATTGTCTCATCACAATATTTACAAATTTCTCTTTTTTTATGATCACAAATTACAATTGATTTAGCATGAGATTTGCGAATATCTTTTGCTATTTTTAACATTTCCTTATTTTGACCTGTATGCGTCAAATAAATACAAACTGTATCATTTGGTTTTCTTTGCTTTAAGTATTGAAAATGCATTGGATTTAAACTGTTATACGCTTTAGAAATAACCCCTTCTTCTTCAAAATTCAAGCTATATATTTCTGCTAAAGAAAAATTAATACCTGTTCCATAAATTTCAATATATTTTGCATTTTTAATAAGTTGATAAATTCTTTCTATAACTTGTCTATTTAATAAACTTTTTGTATATTCTATCGCTCTTTTATGTAAAAGTTCGATTTTATTTAAAGCATCATCAATTGAACTCTCACTTGAAAAAGGTTCAATTTCAAAATCATTTTTCAATTCAAGTAAATGAGAATATTCAGCAGCATATTGATATTTAAACTCTTTATATCCATTAAAACCTAATTTCTTACACAATCTAGAAATCGTTGCACTACTGGTATAACTTAATTTTGCTAGTTCATTAATATTCTTTTTTAAAATATCTTCTGGATTATTTAATATATAATCCACTAAATACTTTTCTTGAATTGTTAAATGTTCCAATACTTTTATTTTATCAATAATCATCATGTTTCCTCTTTTCACCGGTTAAAAGATACTCATTAATTATCTTCTTATCTAGAAGACATTTTCATCATAATTAACAGCAACAAGCAAGTCAATCTTCTGTAAGCATTTACAATCTAATAGAAAAAAGATTTCAATTTTACAATTATTCTTAATAAAAATTGAAAAAAATTATCAAAAAAAAAGTTGCTATGGAATTTAATAACAACCTTTTGTTTTTTGACACTCCCCATGTCTAAAGACAGGGGATTCTTGCTACCTGCCAACATTGTTGGCTGACCAGTTCATTTCTGATAGCTCGCAGTGCAAGATAGGGGTATGCCATTACCCTTCCTAGAGCAGAACCTATAGTTCTCTAGGCAGTATATCTGTTACCAATATACTCAGTTGAGTTGCATATGTTTATGGCTCCCAACAGATCCCTATGCGTATGAAATCCACATCTGCACGTATATCTTCTGTCATTTGCATGATGAACACTTCCACATATTGGGCAGATCTGACTTGTATATGCTGGATCTACATACTCAACTTCTATGCCTGCCAGTTTTGCTTTGTATTCTATAAACTGTGCTAGTCTATAAAATGACCATATATGCAGGCTATGATTGTTTTTTCGACTTGTTCTTGTCGTAGAGCGTATGTTTTGAAGTCGCTCTAATTTGATTACTGATACGTCATGAGCTTTTGCTGTATTTACGATTTCACGACTTAGCTTATGATCTATATCTTTCATGATACGTTGTTCTTTGTTGTTGATTTTAACAACTGCCTTTGGCTTCTTAGCTTTCTGAAATCTTTTTCGAAGATTATTGTAGTGTCTTCTTATATATTTGTTTTTTCTACCATTTCCATAAAACTTGACACTTCCATCCGGACAGTAGCTTACAGCAGGACATTTGATTCCAAGATCAACACCCATGACATTATTATTTGAAGAAGCAGCATCTTCTTTTGCATCATAGACGATCTGTGCTACTAGATCATGTCCTTTTACAACAATGCGCATCGTTCCTAATTTGCTGGATGAAAAAATTGATTTCTGTCTTTCTGATATTTTTGTTTTGACTGATATACGTTTTGACTTTCCATTGATTATTACTGGAAAGCCAATACTGTCATCATTGATTCTAAAATTTTGATTATTGATATAACAACACATTTTTTTCAAAACAGGAAGTTTTACTTTAGTATCTGAATTTCCTAATGCCTTATTGTATTTTCTTATGATGAATTTGGCATCTCGGATACACTGATTACATAAGGCACTTGGAAGATTCACCTTTACATCTGCCGTTGTTATTTTTGTAATAGATCTTCCATTGACCGCATCAAAAACAAGATGATTGACTGTAGAAATATATTCTGACATCGTTTCCTTGATCAATTCTGTTTGATATTTGTTTGGATAAAGCTTGACTGTTTCTGTTAATTGCATAGATATCACCTAAACATTTTTTTGATCTTCAATATACTGCTTGATTACAGAATGTGGTGCACCACCTACTGTAGATACAAAATAGCTATTGGTCCATAGCGTCGGGATCCTTGATCTTAACCAGGGAAACTCCTGTCTCAACACCCTGGAAGAATAGCCCTTGATTCTTTTAACTGCTTTGTGAATACCATATTGTGGATCTACTTCCATAAGCAAATGTACATGATCTGGCATGATTTCCATTTCAATGATTTCGACATTCAATTGATCACAGGTTTGTTTAATCAGCTCCTTTAAGCAATCATCCACACCGTCTACAAGAACGGGACGTCAATATTTTGGACAGAATACAACATGATATTTGCAGAAATAAATCACATTATTATTTGATTTGTATTTTATGGATATATTATACTATCAAAAGTTATCTGCCGATATGATTTATTAATAAAATCTTAAAAAAGTTGCCTTATATCTCCACAGCTGAAGCTGGGAGCTTTACGGCAACATTTGGTAATATTTTTTTAAGTCACAAAAAAAAGCCGTGATCTTTCCACGACTTTTAATATTAAGGTCTAATTGCACATGTAAAGCTACTTACACCAGATGAAACTTTTACTACATCTCCTGTACGTGGAGCATGAATGTATTGATTTCCACCGATATAAATGGCAACATGTCCTGGTCTCCATAAGATATCTCCAGGTTGTGCACTTGAAACACTGATAACAGTACCGCAAGATCTCATCGCACTTGATGAATGTGGTAAAGATTTACCAGCCTTAGCATAACACCATTTTACTAGACCAGAGCAGTCAAATGTATTTGGTCCTTCAGCACCCCATACGTATGGGCAACCAAGTCTTGAATAAGCAGCACCAATAACTGATGTTCCATAATAATTTGGTCTAGAAGTAGAACCAGTTGCTACAGAACCTTTTTTAGATGATGAACGCACTGCATTTACTTTTACAGATAACGATGCACTACCTTGATTTCCAGCAGCATCACTTACTGTATAAGTAGCTGTATAAGTACCAGCTTTTGAAGTATTTACAGAAGGAATTGATACTTTTCCTTTTACATCTCCATCTTTGTTATCAGTTGCACTTGATAAGTATTTAGATAAATCTAAACTTGTCCCTGCATTTACAGAAACTTCTGATTTTGATAAAGAAATTTTTGGTGCTTCTGTATCTTTTACAGTAACATTCAATTGAGCTGTTGATTCATTACCAGATGAATCTTTTGCTTTAATTGTTAAAGTTTGAACACCATCATCTTTATGATTATCAACGTTTCCTTCTACTTGAGGTTGAATAGCACCATCAAAGTTATCAGTAACATCTACATAATCAGATAAATTGAAATTTGATCCATAATTTAATGTAACATTTGCTCCATTTTTTAAAGTAATAACAGGAGCACTACTATCTGTTACAGCAAAATCAATTGTTTTTTCTGTTTCATTTCCTGAAACATCTGTTGCTTTTAAAGTAATTGTTTGTGTTCCTAACTTAGAAGTATCTAAAGTTTTATCAGCTTCCATAAATGGTGTTACATCACCATCTACATTATCAGTTGCTTTTACATAACTTGACAAATCATTACTTCCATTAACAGGAACTTCAACTACATAACCTTCATTTGAACCTAACGTTTCAAATTTTGGACCTTCTTGATCCACTACTTTTACTGTAACTTCTTTTGTTGTTTCATTATTAAATGAATCAGTAGCTGTTACAGTAACCTTATAATCTCCTAATTGTTCAACATTTAATGATGCAAGATCAGCATTTACTTGAATGTCATCTCTGCTATCACGATTGTCAGTTACATCTACAGTATCAACATCAAATTTTTCTCCATAAGGGATTTCAATTTGATCAGATGTGATTTCTGGTGCTTTTGTATCAGCAGCAGCGTATCCTACTAACATAAATGTTGCAACACCTGTAATAGGTATAAACATCGCTTTTCTATTGACAATTTTTTCTTGGAAAAATTGAGTTAACTTCTCTTTGACTTTGTATTCATCTACATATTGACTAACTCTTTCCTTAATATTTCTCTCCATTCGTCTCCTCCTTTCAACAAATACATATGTATTATAACGTAAAATCAACATAAAATCCACCCTTACCCCTGTCTATACAAGGGATAAATCCCTTGAATGTCAACCATAGCAAGGGATTTAAGAAATTAAACTTTTTTTAATTTTCTTTAAAAAATTTCTTAATTTTACGTTATCCTAAATAATTTTTATGATTACTCTATGCTCTTTAAAGACTCTACCATATCTATCTTTTTAAGAACTCTTCTCATATAAAGATTAATCAAGAAAGTAAAGGCCATTGTTAAAACAATTGCAATCACATAGCATCTTATATTAACCGTTCTAATAAACATTGCCATATCTACTTCAACCGTTCTTATTAAATAAGCATGAATAATTTTACCTAATCCAAGTCCCACGATTGAACCAATAAAAGCTAAAATAATATTTTCTCTAAAAACATAATCATAAACTTCTTTTGGATAAAATCCTAAAACTTTAATCGTCGCAATTTCACTTTTTCTTTCTTGAATATTAATATTTGTAAGGTTATATAAAACAATAAACGCTAATGATCCTGCACAAACAATTAAAATAAAGACAACACTATCTAAACTTTCCATTTGACTATAGAATCCTTCTGAAATACCACTGACATATTGAATAGAAGTTATATTTTCATGATGATCACAATAATTTGTAAGTTTCTTTTCACTTGCTTTTTTATTTAATTTAAAATATTGGCTATTATAATGAACTTCTTCTTTAGTTAAATTTTCATAGTATTTTGGAGACATATAAATATAATGTCTAAAATAGAGCTTATAAATACCCGCAATTTTTACTTTATAATCTTTATTATCTAATGATAATGTAAGTTGATCGCCAACTTTTAAATCTAATATTTCAGCAAGTTTTGCATTAATATAAACACCATCATCTTTAAGTTTTAAAGTTTTTCCTGTTTGATAATCACTCATATGAATATATTGATCAAAACTTTTTGTTTCACTTGGAATTTCAACTGTCGCCATTTGTTGATCAATCGTAATCGTTTTATTATAAATACCCATTGTCGATTTCACTTGAGATTGCGCTTTAAAATCATCTTGTGCTTGTTTTTTAGTTGTTGGAGTTAAATCATCTTGATAATTAACAACGCCATCATAAATCCACATATTGCCATATTGTTCACTTGCTAGTGGAGAAACAGAGTATTTAATACCAAAACCAACAACAATTAATGCTGTACAACCTGCTATTCCAATAACAGACATAAAGAATCTCTTTTTATATCTAAAGATATTTCTCATTGTAACCTTTTGATTAAATGATAATCTTTTCCAAATAAAAGTAATTCTTTCAAGTAATATTCTTTTTCCTAACTTAGGAGCTTTAGGTCTTAAAATTTGTGCTGGAACAGCCTGTAATTCCTTATAACATACCATAAAAGTAACAAATAAAATAATAACTACTGAAATGATATATGTTTGCATACATGTTGCTAGTTCAAAAATAATACGTGTTGGTGCTCCTATATCAAACATCATAATACGATATAAATAGTAAATAATACTTGGGAAAAAATATGTTCCAAAAACAATTCCAATACTACTAGCAAAGAAAGTTGCTAGAAAAGCATAAATTAGATATTGCATAATTACATCTTTTTTCTTATAACCTAATGCTCTTAATGTTCCATTTTGTACTCTTAGTTCTTCAACCATTCTTGTCATTGTTGTCATTGAAACAAGAGCTGCCACTAAGAAAAAGAGCACTGGGAATAGAATTGATAAAGCAGAGATTGAATCACAGTTTCCACTATAACTTAATATCGCTGCACTTTCATTTTTAGTTAAGGTAATGATTTTTCCTTTTTGTAAATCAGCTACTTGTTGTTTAGCTTTATTTAAATCACTTTGTGCTTGATCTAATTTTACTTTAGCTTCTTCTAATTGTGGTAAGTTGCTATCTAAAGTATTTTTAGCTTCTTCTAATTGTTTTTTAGAATCAGCAAGTTTGATTCCTGTTTGATCTAAAAGTGCTTTAGAAGCCTTTATTTTTTGATTTGAAGCATCTAATTGTTGTTTGCTTTGTACAAGTTGAACATTTGTTTGATCTAAAATCGTTTTATTTTGATCAAGTTCTTGTTTAATAACAGGTAATTGTGTTTTTAAAGTATTGATTTGTGATTCATTTTGTTTTAATTGATCATAGCTTGCAATCAAAGTTTGTACTTGTTGATAATAAGGTGAATCACTTGGAATATTTTTAGCTTGTTCATAACCACCAAATTGACTTAACGCAGTTTCAACAGCTTGTATAGAAGCATCATACTGATCAACTTTTTCTACATAATCCAAATAAGTCTGATAGCCTGCTTGATATTGTTTAAGCCCTTCTTGGTATTTTTGATACCCTGTTTGGTATTGACTTAAACCTGTTTGATATTGTTTTAAACCACTTTGATATTCTTTTAAACCTTGTTGATATTGAAGATATCCTTGATCATATTGCTTTTTACCATCAAGATATTGATTCATACCATCTTGATAAGCATTCATTCCTTCTTGATATTGTTTCAAACCATCTTGATACTCTTTTTCACCATCAGCTATTTTATTTAAAGCATCTTCTTTTGTTTGATTATAGAAATCAAGATTATAGTCTTTTAAAATAGCCTTGATTTTTTTATTAATTGGTTTTACATACTCATCATAATCATCATCAAACTCATATAAATGATCTTCATTTTTTAAATGAATACGCAAATCATTATAAAAAGTCTTTTGATTATGTAAATCAAACAATTCATCAGGAACAGCCATATGCTCATTTCCTTGATTTAAAACAAGAATAAAACCACTATTATTTCCATCACCTAAACTATTTGTTCCTCTTTCTAAATTACTCATATAACGACTATCATTAACAATTCCTACAATCTTATACGTTTTTTTATTATAGTCATTTTCCAAAGTAACTTGATCATTTAATTTCAAAGATGATTTTTTTATATACTGATAATCCATCAAACATTCATTATCTTTTTGAGGATATCTCCCCTTTAATAATTCAGGTAGATCCACACCCTTTGTAAAATCATCATCACTATAAACTGTCATCCCAATATTTGCTTTTTCATCATATGACATTAAAACATCAAAACGAAAACCATAATCAACAGCTTCTACTTCTTTTACTTTTTCAATCTTTTTAACAACTGATTCATCAAAACCATATGTTGCAATATAATCCAAATCATTCCATTTATATGTTTGTAAATAATCGTGCATTGATTCTTTCATAATCAAAGGACTTTGTCGAAGTCCTGCAAAAAATGAAGCTCCTAAAAAAACAATACAAAAAATAGATAAAAATCGTGCTTTTGTTTTTTTAATAATTCTTACTTGATTTTTAACATAAGCATTTCTTTTCATTATTACCACTCAATTTCTTGAATAGGTTGAGGATGTTCATTTAAAAACATTTGATCAACCTTTCCATTTTTTAAATGAATCACACGATCTGCCATTGGAGCTAAAGCACTATTATGAGTAATCACAATAACCGTCATTTTATACTTATCACACATTTCTCTAAGCAAAGCCAAAATAGCTTTCCCTGTTAAATAATCTAAAGCTCCCGTTGGTTCATCACATAAAAGTAATTTAGGATTTTTCGCAATTGCTCTAGCAATCGCTACACGTTGTTGTTCTCCACCTGATAATTGCGCAGGAAAGTTATTCATACGATTTTCTAACTCTACTCTTTTTAAAACCATTTTTTCATCTAAAGGATCTTTAGATATTTGTGAAGCAAGTTCTACATTTTCTAAAGCTGTTAAGTTTTGTACTAAATTATAAAATTGAAACACAAAACCGATATCATCTCTGCGATATTGTGTTAATTTCTTTTCGTCATACAAAGCCACATCTTGTCCATCAACCATGATAGAGCCACTTGTTGCTTGATCCATCCCACCAAGAAGATTTAAAATTGTTGTTTTTCCAGCACCACTTGGTCCAACAATCACCACAAACTCTCCTTTATTAACTTCAAAATTCACACCGTTACTCGCATGAATTTCAATATCTCCTACTTTATATGTCTTTTTGACATCTTTAAATTGAATAAAAGAATCCATAAAATACCCCACTTTCTTATTTTATGATAAAATAATTATAACATATTAAGGAGGTACATTTATGAAAATTATGATTTTATCTGATAGTCATTCTATGACAAAACAAACACTTTTAAAATTAATCAATCAACATCCAGCTGATTACTATATTCACTGTGGTGATATCTATATGCCCTATTCTCCCTTAGAAATCAAAAACTTCTATAATGTAAGAGGAAATAATGATTTTGCTGATATTCCCAAAGATTTAACCCTTACAATCGATGGTTTAAATTTCTTTATTTGTCATGGCCATCTTTTCCATATAGATGAATCAATGTATGATTTAGAAAATTATGCATTTAACCATCATATAGATGTTGTTTGTTTTGGTCACAGTCATAATCCTACTTTTTATAAAAAAGAAAATACTCTCTTTATTAATCCTGGAAGTGTGACTTTCCCTAGAGGAAATTATCCTCATCCTACTTATTGTATTTTTGATACAGAAAATCATGAAGTTCAGTTCTATGATTTAAAAGAAAACCAACCATGTAATCCTTTTGAAATAAAGAAAAAAGAATCCTTTTTTAAAAGATTCTTTAAATAATTATTTTTCAATAATGCTTGATTGAGGAATGATTGAACTATAAAGTCTGACACTTAAAAAATAACTGATTATCAAAGGAATTATTTGAATAAACAAGATAATAAAAAACAATAAAATCGTAATTTGATGTCGTAATAAAAGATTACATAAAATAATTAATTGATAAGAAAGCGGTATAAATAAAATAACACCATAGAAACAAATCATTTCTTTATGAATAATCTTTTTTAATTGTTGAATCGAAAAACCTAATCGACATAAATGATCAAAATTACTTTTTCTTTTATATAATTCCATTCCTATTTTAAAAACAATTGTAAGTGACATTAAAATCATTACTGAAATATAAGACATTAAGGCAACCATTGAAACTAATGGTTGTTTTATTGTATAAACTGTAATACATGTAAGTAAAATAGATGATAAAAGTGAAATCATTAAAAGACTAAAGATCTTTTGAATATCACTATGGAAAAATCCAAAAGCTATTAAATCAATAGGATCTTCTAAAGATTTTTGATGTTGTCTATTTCTAATATAATCAGGTATTACTTTTTTAACAATTCCTGATATACCAATTAACCCAAAAGCAGCAATAAACATATAAGATGTTGAATCTTTTACAAAGACAAATAGAATCATTGGTATAATATATAAGATTATAAAGATTTTTTGAGTGATTTGTGGACCTTTTAATCCACTCAAATCTATTTTATTTTCATCATGCAACATTGTATTGATTGTACTACGCACACAATACCCTAAATTAAGCATCGAGCACCACATGATTTCAAAAGCTAAAATCATACCTGTTGCAGGCATTGTTTCTTTACAAAGATAAAATAATTGGCCACTATATTTAAATGTCATCATAAATAATGAATTGATTGTCGGAATCAATAAATAGCCACATAGAAGTCCTAGTGGTATAGCACAAATCATAATCATAAAAACTTGTAAAAACAAATAAAAGCCTAATTGATATATACTTGCTCCTGACATTAAAATAATTGAAACTTCTTTTCCTTTATTAGAAACATAAAAATTATTAGCAAGAAAGACACACAACATAGCTATTACAATAACAAAAACTGCAATAGGTGTTACTAATGTTGTATCATCTTTTCCTAAATGAATACCAGAATATGGATTAAAAGTTAAATTAAAAAAAGAAAATATAAAAATAGTTGTAAGTAAGAATGTCAAAAAGTAGAAAATACTTTTTGACATATCTTTTTTTAATGAAATCAAAGATAATTTAAGAATACCCATTATTCAAACAATTCTTGTGATTCACTTGAATTAATATCAACTATTTTATAAAAATATTCTTTTTGTGATAATCCTTCTCTTTCAATTGTACGATCAATAATACCATCTTTAATATAAAGAAGTTTTGATGAATAAGATGCAATCTTACTATCATGTGTAACCATTAAAATAGAAACCCCTTCTTTTTCATTAAGTTCTTTAAATAAAGATAAAATTTCATGAGAATTTTTACTATCTAGGTTTCCTGTTGGTTCATCTGCTACTATCAATTTAGGATTTGTGACTAAAGCCCTACAAATAGCGACTCTTTGTCTTTGCCCACCAGAACATTCATTAGGAAATTTATCTAATGTTTGTTCAACATTTAATTTTTTAGCTACTTCTTGAACTCTTTGTGTTATTTCTTTTTTATTTACATTGGCAAGAGTTAAAGGAACCGCAATATTTTCAAAAATTGTTAAACTATCCAATAAGTTAAATTCTTGGAAAATAAAACCTAAATTTTCATATCTAAACTTACCGATTTCACCTTCAGACATCACACGAACTTCTTTTCCATTAATAAAGACTTTCCCTTTTGTAGGAATATCAATTGTTGAAAGATTATTAATAAAAGTTGATTTTCCTGCACCAGAAGGTCCCATAATACATACGAATTCACCTTCATACATTGTAAGTGATACTTCATGTAAAGCTTCAAATAGTGTTTTTGTTCCTATTCCGTATATTTTAGTAATTTTATCAGCAACAAGTATTTCTTTTCTTTCCATCTTATTTTCCTCCTTTAATTGGTTTAACAACTGCATTTATATATTGAACATAAGTTATAAATCCTGAAAGAATAACAGGAATTATATAAGATAAAGTATAAATAACAGCAAATTGTAATGACATATCACCATAATAAATAAATCTACCTGAAATAAAAATAATATAAACAAGCGGTATAAGTATTAAAACAAAGTAATAACTGATCACTTCTTGTCTTACAATCTTTTTAAGTTCTTTTCTGGTATATCCAATTTTCCATAAATTCACAAATAGAGTTTTCCTAGTTAAAGCTTCCATAGATAATTTATAAATAATCGAAACCACTAATAAAACAACAACCACAATATAACCTATCACACCCGTTGTAAATTCACGTGGAGCATTTTGATTTGCTGCAAGTACTGCTAACATTCCTGTAACAGCAACAGTCATTAATGAAAACAATAATAATGATCTTTGAATAGAATAATTTAAATTAGAAATAGAAATCAAAACATATCTCTTAGTAAGAAAAATCCCTCTTTTTAAATTTCTAACAATATCAGGTAAAACATAACGAATCACTCCAACTGCACCACTTAAACCAACAATTGTGGGTGCAATATAAGCCGTTGGTTCATGAGGATTCATAAACATCATCACAATTCCAAAAATATAAATTCCAAAAAATAAAATAACTTTACTTTTCTTTGTATTTCTTTTAACCTTCATTTCTTTTTCTTGAGAAAGTAAAGTTTGAATATCATTTTTATGTAAAAAGCCTGCTGTTAAAACACAAATCATTGATAAAACAATCGCCACAAGAATAAATGAATAAAGATATGCTTCTTGAGGAATATAAGAGGGATCTTTATGAACATTTAACATTTGATACATATAGGCATTAGAAAAAGGAACAACACATCGTCCTATTAAAATACCAAGTGGTGATGCTAAAAGTAATAAGGTAAAGGTTTGATATAAAACATACATTGTAGAATTAATATAACCTGAACCTGACATTGCCATAATGGCTAATTCTGTGGTTTTTCTTGATAAAAAGAAATTATTTG
The DNA here is from genome assembly GCF_047023275.1 of Faecalibacillus sp. Taxonomy (NCBI): domain Bacteria; kingdom Bacillati; phylum Bacillota; class Erysipelotrichia; order Erysipelotrichales; family Coprobacillaceae; genus Faecalibacillus; species Faecalibacillus sp. The sequence goes on from NZ_JBKYAR010000004.1 coordinate 87,459, forward strand.
CAAAGAAAACCATAAAACAACAAAAACAAATAATCAAAAATGATAACACTGATGAAAATGGCATTTGTACATCACTCCATGTTCCACCACTTCTTGCAATCGTCTGATCTGCTAAATCTGCATTATTAATAATATTAAAAAACACAAAACAAACAGCAACTGCGAAAACTAAAGTAATTCCATAAAAAATGCTCTTTTTATAATCTTTCACTAACATTCTCATTGAAAATTTAAAAGTTCCCATAACGACCTCCTATTGAAATAATTCTTTTATTTGATCTATTGAATCAATATATTTATTCATTTCTTCTTCAGAAAGAATTATTTTAATCTTATTTATAATTTCTTGATAAATATCATTTGTATTTTGAATCAAATCTTTTCCTTTTTCAGTAATTGTGATTTGTGTATGTCGTTTATCAAAACGACTATTACCAACTAATAACCATCCTCCATCATCTAATCTAAAAACAATGCCCACAACTGTCGAATGTGATAATTGAAACTCCTGACAAATTGTTTTTTGGTATACTGGTTCATTACTTGCATTTACAAAACGAATGATATTTAATTCATTAAATTTAATACCATAAGGTTTTAATTTTTTATTAGCATATTTATTCATTTGAGTTGTTAACAAATCTAAAGCTATCAAAGCTTGATATTCTTGATTCATTGACATCACCTCTGACTTTTTTAATTATAATAGCGCTTACATTTAAATACAATAAAAATATGTCGGATTCGACATATTTTTAGCAAAATTGGATAAGACTTGTTTATTTTAACATGTTATCCCTTACATTTCATATTTTTTCATAAAATAAAAAAATATTATTTCTAACACTAAACATATAGCCCTGTTATTTACTAACAGGGCTATAACCTCTACAAAATTTCTCCAGTTCCACCTAAATAATAAGTCACAACTGTAATCAATTCTTTAGCAACATCTTCTACATATTTATCTGTTGTTTCTAGATTTCCTTGAACAATAAAGAAAACATCTTTACTTTCTTCTGTCACTTTAGTTTTATCTACTTGTCTGATTTCACTATAACAAATAACATCATTTGCATCATCGATATAACTATAGATACCTGCTTTAACTTCTTTTGCCTCAACGCTACCAAGAGGAATATAGTTTTCATTTCCTTGAGTCAGTCTTAAAGAAATATTTCCTTCTGTTTTATCTAAATCATGAGCTCCTAAAGCCAATTTAGTATCCATAGAAATTAAATTATAAATATCTACTAATGGATTAATACGATGAAATTCTTGTTTTTTTAATAAGTTTTTTAAAAGATTTTCACTTGCAGGTAGATTTTTTCTTTTTGGAATACCTACTGCTTTATGTAAATCATAAAAACTTTGAATCACTTTATTTTCTTTTAAAGAATCTAAAGTATTATTTTCTAAAAGACGTTTTACATGAACATCTATATAATCATTTAAAGAGGAAGAATACACAGTATTATTAATTCCTTGTATTCTAACTCCTTTGATTTTAACCCCTATATCAAGTACTTCTGATTGTACTTTAAACTCAAATTTTCGATTCATCCCCTATTCTCCTTTTAAAAAAGGGAAAATAATTTCCCTAATCTTGAATTAAAGGTGTTGATAAATAACGATCTCCACCATCTGGTAATAAGACTACAATTGTCTTCCCTACATTTTCTTCTCTCTTGGCTAGTTCTTTAGCTGCATATAATGCTGCCCCTGATGATATCCCTACTAGAATTCCTTCTGTCTTTGCCATTTCTTTCCCTGTCGCAAATGCATCTTCATTTTCTACTGTAATGATTTCATCATAGATCTTTGTATCCAATGTCTCTGGTACAAATCCTGCCCCGATTCCTTGTATCTTATGTGCTCCTCCTTTTCCTGTTGATAGTACTGGTGAGCTTGCTGGTTCTACTGCAACTACTTTTACTTCTGGTTTCTTTTCTTTCAAGTATTTCCCTATCCCTGAAATTGTTCCTCCTGTTCCTACTCCGGCTACGAAGATATCTACTTTCCCTTCTGTTTGTTCATAGATTTCTGGACCTGTTGTTTTATAGTGTGCTGTTGGATTCGCTGGATTTTCAAACTGTCCTGGAATGAAGCTGTTTTCGATTTGTGAGGCCAATTCTTTTGCTTTGGCGATTGCTCCCTTCATTCCTTCACTTCCTGGTGTAAGAACCAATTCAGCTCCATATGCTTTCATAAGATTTCTTCTTTCTACTGACATTGTTTCTGGCATTGTAATAATGATCTTTAGATTCAATGCTGTCGCTACGGCTGATAGTCCAATCCCTGTATTTCCACTTGTTGGTTCAATCAATGTTGTATTTTCATTGATCAATCCTTTTTCTAGTGCATCTAGGATCATTTCTTTTGCAATTCTGTCTTTGACTGATCCTGCGGGATTGAAATATTCTAGTTTTGCTAGAACATCTGCTTTCAATTCATCTTTCTTGATTAAGTTGTTTACTCTTACTAGTGGTGTATTTCCCACTAAGTCTAAAAAACTGTTTTTTACTTTGCTCATTTTTATATTTCTCCTTATTCCTATAGTTTTACTATGATTTAAGGATATACCTATTTACTTTAAGTGTCAACCAATATGATAATAAAAAAAGACCAACAAATGTTGGTCATGATTTATTAAGCATTTAAAGCTTTTTTAGCTGTTTCAACGATAGCTGTGAAACCTTCTGGATCGCAAATAGCGATTTCAGATAACATTTTTCTGTTGATTTCAACGTTAGCTAATTTTAAACCGTGCATTAATTTAGAATATGAGATATCATTCATTCTAGCTGCAGCGTTAATACGTGCAATCCATAATTTTCTCATATTTCTTTTTAAGTTTCTTCTATCTCTATAAGCATATGCCATTGAGTGCATTACTTGTTCATGAGCAGTTTTATATAATTTATGTTTAGCTCCAAAATATCCTTTGGCTAATTTAATAACTTTTTTTCTTCTATGTCTAGTTGTATATCCACCTTTAACTCTTGCCATTGTGTATTCCTCCTGTATTTATTTTTAACTAAAATTATTTAGGTAATCTTGATTTAATTCTCTTATAATCTGAAGCACTTACTACTGTAGCTTTTGCTAAGTGTTTCTTTTGTTTATGAGTTTTATTGTGTGATAAGTGTGAAATGTAAGCATGGCTACGTTTTAATTTTCCACTACCTGTTCTTTTTAAACGTTTTTTTAATCCGCTATGTGTTTTAATTTTTGGCATAATTGTTTCCTCCATTAATTATTTTTTCTTTTTTGGTGCTAATATAGCTGTTAAAGTACGTCCTTCTAATTTTGCTGGTTTTTCAATTTGACCAACTTCTGCACATTCTTCAACAAAGTCATCAATAACTTTTTTACCCAAATCAACGTGTGCAAGTTGTCTACCTCTAAATCTGATTGCAACTTTAACTTTGTTTCCTTCTTCTAACCATTTTAATGTTCTTTTTAATTTAACATTTTTATCATGAGTATCAATAGTTACTGATAATTGAGTTTCCTTTAAAGTTACCACTTTAGAGTTTTTCTTCATTTCTCTTGCTTTCTTTTGTTGTTCAAAACGATATTTACCAAAGTCCATAATACGACAAACTGGTGGTTTTGCATTAGGTGCAACACAAACTAAATCTAAATTTGCATCATAAGCAATATCCAACGCTTCTCTACTACTTTTTACTCCTAATTGATCACCGTTTTGATCAATAACCAATACTTCCTTAAAACGAACTCTTTCGTTTACTAAATCATCAGGTTGTTTTGGTTTTCTGTTATCAAATCTGCTAATAAAAGCCACCTCCAATTATTATAGTTGAAATAAAAAGTGAGCACACTGAGTACCCACCATTGACATTAAGATTAAATCTTAGTGACATTTGCCTATCGACAAAATCAATCAGGCGAGAAGTAGGCACTTCTTCTTTCCACTACTTTTTATTGCACGTAGATATTACCATTATATGCTATTCATGTCAATAAAATTATTGATTATTTCAATACTTTTTTTCATTAAATTTAAATTTATGTTATTCAATCAGAATTTGTCATAATTTGGATATTTTTTATAATATTCCTGATATAAATTTAACCCCCTAAATTTATAAACTTTAAGTATTTTATTTTGGATTTAATACTGTTTCTAATTGATATTCATCATTGACTTTATTGACAATAATTGCACTGGCATTTTGTGGAAAATCAAGTTTTTGACTTTTTAACAATGTTTTAATAAATGCATATAAAGAACAACCATGACCAACCATTAAAATAGTATCATCTTTTTGAAATTTCTTTTCTATTTCATCTAATAAATCAAAGTGTCTTTGGATTACATCTTCAACATTTTCACCTTCATATCCACTATAATCCATTTGTAAATCATTCAACCAATCTGAAGATTCTAAATGTAGTTTATCTACAAATAAACAAGGTAAACCTTCTAAAAGACCAAAGTTCACTTCTTTTAAACGTTTATCTTCATTTAATAAAACAGTAGGATTTTTTAAAATCATTTGTGCTGTATGTTTTGCTCGTAATATTGGAGAAGTATAAGCAGCATCTATTGTATAATCTTTTAACTGTTCTGCCATATTCTCTATTTCTTTTATCCCTTGTTTAGTAAGCGGTGAAGCACACCACCCTTGTTTAAGTTGTATTTCATTAAAATGTGTCTTTCCATGTCTAACAAATATGTATTTCATAAATATCTCCTTATACTGGGTATTATATATAAAATAAGCAGAAAAAAAAGAATTTAATTTCTAAATTTGAAATCAAATTCTTTTTTAATATTAAACACGTACTTTTTTCAAGAATACAAACATACCTAACGCTAATAAAGAAGACATCATAACGCCAGCAATTGAAGTATTATCTCCAGTTTTTACACTGTTTGTTTTTTGAGTATTTGATGGATTTGTTGTAGTAGTTGTTTGTTCTTCTTTTAATCCATTTTTAGCATTTTCTAAAGCTGTATAGCTTTGATTTACTTCTTCTTGAGTTGCATTTTCATTAACTAAAACATCTTTAGCTGTTTTTAACGCATCTTGTAATACTTGATAAGAATCTTTTGTATAGTTTCCTTTTTCAATTTTTGATACTTGATCATATAAATCTTTTAATTGTGTTTTATCAGCTTTTTTAACTAATTGATTTTTAGCATCTTCTAATGTTTGTTTAGCTGCTTTTAAATCTTTGTATTGTGCATCTTCTTGTTGTAAAACATTTTTAGCGTTTTCTAAAGCTGTTTGATAAGTACTATAACTATTTGGTGTATATTGTTTTTCTTCAACTGTTTCATTAATTAATGTATTTAATTCATCTTTTAATGAATTTGTTTCTGATAACACAAATTCATCAATATTTTTTTGAGTAGTATCAATTTCAGCTTTTAAATCACCATAAGTGACTTTAATATCTGTAGCAGGATTTCTTAATGTATATGGTTCTGTTTTAGCAGTTCCTTCACATAAAGCATCTAAAATTGTTAACATACCATCTAAATATTGTTCATCTAATTCACCTGGAGATAATTCATTTCCACTCCAAAATTGTTGCCATCTATGTCCTGCTAAAATATGAGGATGATCCATTGATTTGACAACTTCTTTTAATTCAATAACTTCTTTTTTATAATCAGCAAGACAATCATCAATATTATCCCATACTAACCATACAAATCCAGAACCAATACCATCACCTGTAAAGATAACATTTTTTTCTTTATTAATAATCGCAATTGATCCATTTGTATGACCTTTTAATGATTGAGTTTCATAAGTATAATTTCCACTTGTAAAACTTTCACCAGCTTTAATTGGTTGTACTTTATCACCATATTTTCCTAAAGCAGTTTTAGCGTATAAAACATTATATTGATTATCGATATTATCACATTCTTCAATATAAATCTTATTTAAATGAATATTATTTGTAATTGTATTTGACCATAATAAACCTAAATGATCATAATGCCCATGTGTAAAGACAACATCAACATTTTTACCACTACACATTGCTTCAACAATAATTTGTGCATCTTCACTTAATGTTTGATTATTCCAAATTGGATTTCCACCATCAACAACTAAAACACTGTCTCCTTCATCTACAAAATAAATACTTGAAGGATTGTTCATATTACCATTTTCATCAGTAGCCCCACCTGGTAAAGATTTAATACCTTCATCCATATGGTAAACACCATTCGTAATTTCTTCTACTTTATATTTTCCTACCTCAGCATATCCTTCCTTTTTTAATTCATTTAAAAAATCTGTACTTTCTTGACTTAAGTTTCTTGATGTTGTTTCTTCAGCAAATACTAAACTTAAATTCATTGAAAAAACAGTCATCAAAGATAATAGCATCATCAATATTTTTTTCATCTTTCTTCCCTCCTGATTTAAGATTATCACTCATTCTAAGCGCTTTCAATTATTTGGTTTTAACATAGTTTCACTTATTAACCTTCACTTTTTTTATTAAAAAAGGGTTCAAAAAATGAACCCTACTTCATTAATAAATATATATTTTCAATAAATTGACATAGTTTTTCTACTTTTTTACTATATGGTAAAGCTTGAGAAATATGAAAAGTTTGATTTTCATCATAATAGGTATCATCTTTTTCTCCAACATAAATATATTGATTTGTGTTTGATTTTATTAAATTCATATAATTATAAAAATCACAATATGGATCAGCCACTATTTTTCTAATATTCATATCTAAAGAAACTAAAATAACAAGTGTCTCACTATCAATCAAAGTAACCATTTCATCTTCTAAAGAATCATTATTTCCTGTATATATTCTTACCTGATAATCAATATTTAAAGTTTTAAAAAAACTCTTATAAATCAATAAACTCGATACCGAAAAAGCATTTCCTACAACTAAAATTGATTTAACTTTTTGTAAATCATTGATATGTATAACTTCAATATTCTCATTAATATTATTTTCTAAATTTTCACTTATCAATTGATACTGTATATCTAAAAATCCATTATATCCTATATCCTTTATAAATCTTGTAATCGTTGATTTAGAAATATGTGTTTCATTGATCATATCTTTTAATTTAAGGTTTTCTAAATCATCTAAATGATCTATAAAATACTTAGCTATGATATATTCATAACTTGATAATTTGGATGATGCAAGAATAAAATACAACTTACTTATCAACATAATATTTACAATAATAACAATAAGAAATATTTTCAAAATAATAATTAACAATTAAATTTTGTAGTGCATCATCTACATAATCGGGTATTTTCAATAATAGATTTGTATCATAAAATTTTTGATAACCAACCATCACTAAATCATGTTGTTTTAAATTATCTTGAATTGAATGGGACATTAATTTTGTAATATTTCCTGATAAAGAAAACAGAATATTTAAATTTTGATTATCTAATGAATTGAAATGATTTTCATACATAGAATTTTGGACAACTAATTTATCCATTGTAATCATATCTCCTTGAAATCTTAATAAACAGCTCATGCTTTCATCAGAACCTTGAATAATAATTCTATTAGCTTGGTGGATTTTTTGACATAATTGATCCATTTGATCTTGATTAAAGATTTCTTCATAATCTTCAGCTGTTAAAACAGGTTTTAAACATTGTTTTATTTGATCTATTTTATTATTTTTATAGCGTTCTTTAAATTGATAAAATCTTACATCATAATGTTTAGACAGTATTTTTTTAGCGATAGATAATTTATTAAAACCAAACTTTTTAAAAAATTGCATAAGTGTATAAGTTGATACATAACAAGCATCTGCCATATCTTGCAATTTCATATTTTCTATTTCTTTTATATGTGTTAATAAAAAATATGCAATTACAAAATTGGTATCTTTGTTTTCAGTATTATTAATTATTTTAAACAATGCGGTCATAAAGTTATTCAATATCATCATCCCCGTTCATGTGTATATTTTAATTAATATATTATTTAAATTCAATAAAAAACAGGTCAAGTTGACCTGCTATGATTTTAAGATTGGTTTTAATGCTTTATAAATAGCAAGTGAGACAATTGCACCTAGAATAGCTTCTAAAATACCATTCGTAGAAACAACGCCTAATAAAACAGCTACTAACGTAGAGTATTGAACTCCTACGGCACTTGCATACGCTTCACCAAAGAATACATAAATTCCTGATAAAACAAGCACTGTGTTTGTAATAGCTCCTGTTAAAGCACCTAAAACAACACCTAAATTTTCATGACCCTTCTTTTTTATAATTTCAAAAACGAGTCCAGCTAAATAGCCAAGTAAAATTCTTGGAATAAAAGCAATCAAGAGACTTTTATAATTTCCTGACATTGTGCCTATTGTCACAAACGGTGAGAAACAAAAAGATGTAATTCCTGGTTGAATTGTTGCTTTGATTAAACTTGTTAATCCAAAAACAAATCCTAACTCAGCTCCTGCTTTTTTTCCTAATACGATTCCTGCAATAATAACTGGAATGTGCATTGTTGTGGCATTTAGTGGTCCAATTGGAATATATCCAAGAGGTGTCACAACAAGAATGATTTCAATCGCTAAAAATAAAGCCATTGAAGTCATGTACTGTGTCTTTTTCGACTTCATATAATCCTCCTACTGTCGCTCATAAAGATGCAACGTTTTTATGGTATTCGCTATTTCGAATGTCTTAATAAAAGTCTTAACGATCTCTTTTAATATCAAAATATACGAACAAGAAAATTATATGCTTTTTTGACTATTTTTTCAAATCTTGATAAGCAAGCAAACCATATCCACTTTTAGCTTTTTTAATAGCTCTTTGAATACACATAGAAATAACTTCTACCGCTAAAATACCTACAGCATCCACCATTCCATCTATTTCATTTGTACTTAATACAAAAATTGTATCACCATCACTCATCGTATGAACTGGATCTATACTTTTAGCGTAGCCATTATGGCTAATACCAGCAATTTTTGTACATTGTGCTTTCGTAAGTTTTACATTTGTAACAAGACAAGCAATCGTTGTATTTCCATCTGGTAATTTTCTAAGTTGATCCATTTGATCTAAAATAATTTGACTAGCCAAAACACATTTTCCATCAATATTAACACCTGCCAATATTTCTTGCGTTTTATAATCAATGACATTTCCACAAGCATTCACAGCAACAATACCTGCTACTTGAATATTTCCAACTTGCATACCATATGTTCCAACGCCACCTTTCATGGCATGTTCAAATCCTAAAAGTTTACCAACACTCGCACCACAACCAGCACCATAATTTCCTTCTTTAATCAAATCATTTTCACTATCTTGACAAGCCTTATACCCCATTTCTTTATCTGGCCTTATATGGGGATTTCCTACCGATAAATCAAATAATGAAGCACCACATACAATTGGCACTCTCGCCACAGACATATCAAAACCAACACCATGTTCTTCAAGATATTGCATAGCACCACTGGCTGCATCTAAACCAAAAGCACTTCCTCCACTTAACATAACAGCATGAATTTGTTGCACCATATTGATTGGATTCAATAAATCTGTTTCTCTTGTAGCAGGACCTCCACCACGAACATCTACTCCAGCTGTCGCTCCATTTTCTACAATAACAACACTGCATCCTGTAGCAGCTTCTTGATCTTCACATTGTCCTACTTTTACACCTTTAATATCTGTTAATTTTATTTCTTTCATATTCTTTTCCTCTTTTTCTTATTGTACTAAAAAAAGAAGAAAATTTATACTTCCTTCATTTTTTTAATCAATATTAAATAATAAACAACAATAAATGTTGAGGCAAGCACCCACGCTAAATCATTTGAAAAACAAACTGCTATATATCCAAATAATGGAACAATAAATAATCCTGTCACTGCTCTTGCTATCATTTCTAAAATAGCTGCTAATAATGATATTCTAGCATACCCCATTCCTTGTAAAGAAAAACAAACAGTATGTATTAAACCTTGTGCCCAAAAAAATAAAGCATTGATTACTAAATATTGCTTTGTTAATTGAATAAGTTGTAAAGCATCTTTATCTATAAAAATAGAAACAATTTGATTTCTAAAGAAATATATAAATAAACTACTTACAAAACAATAAATCATTGCCATTATAACGCCAGCACGAACACCTTGTTTAACACGCGTTATTTTATTTGCACCTATATTTTGACCACAATAAACCGTTAAAGAAGTCCCTATAGCAGCTGTTACTGACTGTAATATTTGCCAAATTCTTTCACTTGCAGTGACACTTGCAACATAAACAGATCCCAAAGCATTTACTGAACTTTGAAGCAATAAACTTCCTATTCCACAAATAGACATTTGAAGTCCCATAGGAATTCCATCTTTTAATAATTCAATGATGCATGTTTTATTTATTTTCACATCATCTTTTGTTAAATGTATAAAAGTATATTGTTTATACATAATTACTAAACATCCTATTGCTGATAAAGCTTCACTAAGTACAGTTGCAAGAGCTGCTCCAAAAACACCTAAATGTAAAATCATAATAAATATTAAATCTAATCCCACATTTAAAAGAGAACATCCTATTAATATATATAAAGGTGTTTTAACATCACCTAAGGATCTCATAATACCTGATAATGTATTATAGGCAAACTGTGTTGGTATTCCTAAGAAAATAACAAGCATGTAAATATATGCCATAGAAAATATATCCTTTGGTGTATTTGTAACTATTAAAATTGTTTGTGTTAAACAAACAGATATAACAGTAATCACAATTGCAAAAAACAAATAGACCCAAATAATATTTCCTAAATATTTTTTTAATTTCTTTTCATCTCCAGAACCAAATATTTGCGCAATTGGAATAGAAAAACCACTTGCCATCCCATTACAAAAACCTAATATTAAAAAATTAACAGAATTTAAACATCCCGTAGCTGCTAATGCCTTTTGTCCTAATGTTTTAGAGACAATAACTGTATCAACAGTTGTATAAATTTGTTGAAAAAATAATCCTAATAAAACCGGTATTGAAAAAAACAAAATGACTTTTATAGGTTGATCTTCTAAAATATTATATTTATTTTTCATAATAACCTTCCTTTCTAAAGCTATTATAAAAATTATAATTTTATAAACAATTGCCAGTATATATAAAGCGAGACTTATACCACACATTTGAAAATATGTGTATTATTTTATACAATAAATAAGAGGTGACTTTATGGATTTACGTGTTTTAAAAACAAAACAAGCAATTCAAAATGCTTTTATAGAACTTTTATATGAAACTGATCTACATAAAATCAATGTAACGACATTATCGAAAAAAGCGATGATCAATCGTAAAACATTTTATTTGCATTATGAAACAATAGAATCACTTATTAAAGAATTTATTGAGAATATTGCTGATAACTATATAAAAGAAACTGACAAACTTCCTTTAGGAAGAAGTCATGAGGAAGCAAATCGTTTATTTTTTGAATATTTTTCCAAACAAGAAGAATATGTACAAAAAATTCTTTGTTATCCTCCATATAATGAATTATGCAATACTATCTTCGATAAAGCATATTATCATGCATTAAATGAAAATCATCATTATTTAAAATTTTCAAAAGAAAAACAAAATATTATTTTAACTTTCTATCGTTCTACAACTTTAGATATTTATCGTCAATGGATAAAAGATCAAAAAAGAATGCCTTTAGATGAAGTTATTGAACTATCAAATCAACTTATTTGTTATGGTGTTAATGATATCTAAAAAAGCTTCCACTACTAGTGGAGCTTTTTTCTACCAACTCATTTGTAATATTTCATCTTGATGCTCTTTTAATTGTTTTAAACCTTTATATTCTTTTATGATTTGATGATTTTTTATATAAAGTAGAGTCGTTGATTTAACTTTTTGCTTTTCAATATTTACTTCTTTATTCTTCATTTTCACAAAATAAACATTATTTACTGCCTTATTAAGACGAGCTATACCATTTTTAGAATCAATACTTTCTTGATCATCCATTGAATAAAAATAAACCCAATACTGATTAAATTTTTTAACCTTCAAAACTTCACTTGTTTTTAAATGATTATAACTTTTATAAGGATCTCTTTTTTGCATATTATAAAAAACAGTTCCTAGACACACAATTAAAATAACACCTATCATCAACTTTTTCTTCATCTTCTTTTTCCTCCTTATCTATACTTTAATCCTATTTTTTTAAATAAATAGAAAAGAGGCACCAACAACCACCAACCTAACTTCAACAACAAAATTCAAACTAAAAAACTATGTTATAATACACGTACAGGAGGAAGTTATGAAAGTTACTGTTGGAAACATAAAGAAAAGAAAAATCATCTTATTAAATTTCTTAATTAACCATCTGACACATCTTTTGATTTAACTCCGTTATTCTCA
>NZ_JBKYAR010000005.1:0-87785 GCF_047023275.1 Faecalibacillus sp.
CGAACCATACTATGCACATGTGTCAGATGGTTAATTAAGAAAATAAATAAAAAAAGGACAATCCAGTATAAAAAACTTATATATGGTAAATAGTCTATATAAATGAGGACAATCGATATATTACTTAAAAAACTCAAGAAAAGGATTTTCAAAAATGACCAATTAATATTAAGCAATAATGAAATCATTTCATAAGTCATGATAAATAAAATACCATTCATACAATAAGTTAATTCAACATAGACATCCATCTTGCTTACCCCTTTATCATCATATATGATGATAAATAAAAAAGATGTCAAAAAAGATATCTTGACATAAAAAAAGTATGAACCAAATCATACTTTTTACTCATTATTTTTTAGAACGATCAATAGCTTCCATTACAGCATTTCTAAAATTATTTTCTTCTAAAGCTTTAACACCTTTTATCGTAATTCCTCCAGGAGAACAAACTTGATCTTTCAAAATACCTGGATGTAATTGAGTCTCTTTAACCATTTTTGCACTTCCTAAAACAGTTTGACTAGCAAGTTTATAAGCCAATTCTCTAGGAAGTCCATTTAAAACTGCTCCATCAGCCAACGCTTCAATAAACATATAAACAAATGCTGGTCCACAACCACTCAAAGCACCACCTGCAACCATTTGGTAATTATCAATGATATAAACTTCTCCAATACTTTCAAACATTTTTTGAACATAACTTAATTCTTCAGTTGTTAATGTATTGTCCCTTTCAAACAAAGTTGTCCCTTCTAAAACTTTAGCTGGTGTATTAGGCATAATTGTTAGATGATGACTTCCTGGTAATAATTCTTCATATTTATCATTTCCATATCCCGCTACAATTGAAACAATCACTTGTTGATCAATAACTGCTTTGATTTTTGAAATAACACTTTCTACGACATTTGGTTTGACCCCCATCACCAAATAATCACAATTTTTAACAACATCTTGTTCACTTGAACATACATGAATGCCAAAATCATGTTCATACATCTTGAGTTGTTGACTATTTATATCATAGCCATATACCTCATTACCTTCTATAAAACCGCTTTTAATAAGTCCTTGGCAAATTGTCCCTGCCATATTCCCTAATCCTATAAATCCAATTCTCATTTAAATTTCCCCCTTTATAAAAATGAGCTAACATCGTTAGCTCACCTTATTAAATTCTTCTATTTTTGATAAATGCTGGTGGAAAACCATCATCTTCGTCTTCATCATCATAAGATTCAAAAGTTTGAGGTTCCTCACCTAAAGGTCTTGCAACTGAAGGTTGTACAGTAACTTCTTCTTTTTCTTCTTCAAATCCTGTAGCAATAACAGTAACAATAATTTCATCATCTAAGTTTTCATTAATAGCAATACCTAAATAAGTATTAATATCATCTCCAACTTCTTGTGAAATTGTTTCAAGTGCAATATTTGCATCATATAATGAAATATTTGGTCCACCAGTTACATTAATGATAGCATCTTTAGCACCAGCTACTGATACTTCTAGTAATGGTGAAGAAATTGCACGTTTTGCTGCTTCTTTTGCTTTATCATCACCTGATGACATACCAATACCAATTAACGCATTTCCTCTATTTTTCATAACTGCGCAGATATCAGCAAAGTCAAGGTTGATAAATGCAGGAACAGCAATTAAATCAGTAATTGTTTGAACACCTTGTCTTAATACATTATCAGCTTCTCTAAAAGCTTCTTGCATTGGACGACCACCAATTAATTGTAATAATCGGTCATTTGAAACAACAATAATACTATCAACATTGGCACGTAATTCATCAATTCCTTCAATAGCTTGTTTTTTACGTTTCATTCCTTCAAATGTAAATGGTTTAGTAATAACACCAACTGTTAAAGCTCCTAATTCACGAGCAATTTTAGCAAAAACAGGAGCTGCACCAGTACCAGTTCCACCACCCATACCAGCAGCAATGAAAACCATATCTGCACCTTCTAATGCAGTTCTAATATCTCCTTCAGATTCTAAAGCAGCTTTTTTACCTATTTCTGGATTACCACCTGCTCCCAAACCTTTAGTTAAATCTTTTCCCAAAACAATTTTATTTTCTACAGGTGAACGTCTTAAAACTTGTACATCTGTATTTGCGACAAAGAATTCTACTCCTCTAACACCTTCTTCAACCATACGATTAACAGCGTTATTTCCTCCGCCACCAACACCGATGACTTTTATCTTTGCAACTTGTTCAAAATCTAATTCTTCGTTCATGTTTTATCCTCTCTTTTATCTATTCTTCTTCGCCAAAGAAAGTATCTAGTAATCTACTAAATCTTCCTGTTTTCTCTTTTGGATCTTTTACTTTTGTAAGTCCTTTAAATCTCACAGCCATTGTATTAGAAATATCTGGTAAAATAACTGATGTTTCATAAGGACCTAAATATTTAGCACGATCAGACATATAAAAAATCATTCCTACAGCAGAAACATATGCCATATCTCTAATACCAATAATATCTGGACGATATACTCTTACTGGTCCTTCTAAAATACGACCAGCAACTTTATCTAGTAGCTCAAGTTCTCCTCCGCCACCAACAATAAGTGTTTCATAATGTTGACCATTATCAATAACACCCACTTTTTCTTTAATTACATTTAATATATCAACTGTTGCTTCTTCCAAAATACATGCAAAGTCTTTTTGAGTATAATCTTTACGTCCATCTGGAAGTTCAGTTGTATGAATAATATCTTCTTGTCCAACAGTATAATCTAAAGAACCATATTTGACTTTATAAGTTTCTGCTTGATTCATAGAAATTTGTAAATGTTGAGCAATTGCTCTTGTCAAATTGTATCCTCCAACAGAACATACTGTTAAATATTTCAAATATCCATCTTTATAGAAAGATATTGTTGACGTTTTATATCCCATATCAATAATCAATGCACCTTCTTGAAGATAAACCGCATCAAAAGCTTCTTTCGCACACGCAAAAGCATTGATACAAATATCCATTACCTCTAAACCTGACTTTTCTACAGCCGTAATATATGGATATAAAATTTGTTTTTGTGAAGTAATAATCAAAGTATCAATAATTAAATTTCTTGATGCTTCTCCAATTGGAGGCACTTGACTCATACCAAAGTCACCATTAAAACGTACTGGAATTACACACACAACTTCTTCATCATGTGATTTTTTAAATTTTGCTGATAATTTCAATCCCTTAACAATATCATCTTTCGAAATCTTATCATGGTCACTTAGTGAAACACTACTGTTACTTTGATAAAGTTTAGAACGAATAGTAGGAATTGTAAGACCAACTGCTTTAATCTCTCCATCAAGGAATTCATTAGCTTCTTGAACAACTGCTTTAATGTCATTCACTAATAAACCCTCATTTTCAATGATGCCTTTTTTTACACCATGACTAGGGACTTTTTTAGAAAAAAGAACATGTAAATTAGAATTGATAATTTCACCAACTAACAATTCAATTGAAGCACTACCTATATCTAATACTGCATAAACTTCATTCATGTCTATCTCCCCTTACTACATATACCATTATATTATCATAAAAGCTACGATATTTAAAGGTTTTAGTTTCAACCACGTAGCTTTTTCATGTACTATTTAATTGTATACATAGACATTTTTTCCTAAAAAATTATAGTATTTATAATCTGGATAACTTTGTACAACAAGGTAGTAATTTGTTGATGTAAGTTGTTTTTTCATATCTTCAATACGAACATAAAAAATCTTTCCATCATCTAATTCTAATCTACATCTTGTTTGATCTTTTTCATCTGGTTCAAAGACTATACTTGAAATTTGATTTTGAACAACAGATGGTAATTTTACATATGCTTGAACAAATGATTGAAAATGTTCTTCATCAAAATTCATCATTTGTGGACATCTTTGTACATAAGACAACCATTTTTGTTGTTGATCTTGTTCAATCACACCATCTTGATCAGCTACATAAAGAATATTATTAACATAACCATATAATGAAGCATTATTTTCTTTAATATTTATTTTAATATTCCCTATTAGATCCTTTGAAACAGTTGCTTTTTCAACAAAAATTATATTTTCAATTTGTTTAGCAATTTGTTTTTTATTAACCTTAAAAAAATACGTTTGTTTTGATTTAATAGGTAACTGTTCAACAATAGTTTCTTGACTTGTGACTTTACATCCTGTCACTGTAATCTTTTTTACTTTAGACATATCACTAAAGAAAAACACAAGTAAAAAAGCTAAAAACAAAGCAATGATAACTAAGCATCCTCTTCTTTTTCTTTTTTTCTTTTTTAACTTTCTTCTCATTGATTGAACTTGATTTTCATCATGTTCATTATATATATAAGTTGTCATTTTTAAGACTCCCAATTAATAAAACGTACTTCTGGTTTTAATAAAACACCAAATTGATCTTGAACTGTTTTTTGTACGTAAAAAATAAGATCATAAATATCTTTAGCTGATGCATAACCATTATTAACAATAAAGTTTGAATGTTTTGGAGAAACTTGTGCTCCTCCAATTTCATATCCTCTAAGTCCTGCATCATCAATATATTTCCATGCTGATGAACCTTCAGGATTTCTAAAAACACTTCCTGCACTTGGTTTATTCCAAGGTTGCGTTGACATTCTTCTTTCTTTTCTTTTATCTAAAGTTTCATTAATTTCTTCAACACTTTTATTTTCTAATTCAAAAGTTGCTTCTAAGACAATCCATTTTGGATGATCTTGAATAATAGAATGTCGATAAGAAAATTCCATTTCATCTTTTGATAATTCAACAACTTTTAAACGTTCATCTAATACTTTTACTGATTTAACAACTTCACTTAAACATGATTTATAGGCACCAGCATTCATAAAAATACCACCACCAATATTTCCTGGAATACCACCCATAAATTCAAATCCACTTAATCCGATTTTAGCACAATCATAGGCTAATTTAATCATTGTAACACCGCATTGTGCTGTTACTTCACTTCCATTGACATGATATTGATTCATATTTTCAAGTGAAATGATAATACCGTCAAAACTTTTATCTGAAAACAATAAATTCGAACCTCTTCCAATAACAAAAAGTGGAATACGGTGTTTACGACAATATTTAATAACTTCAATAAGTCCATCGACATGTTGAACCTTTACAAACAATTTTGCTGGTCCTCCCACACGATAAGTTGTATGTTTATACAATGGTTCATCTTTAAGAACTGTACCAACTTCTAATTGTTTAAGTTCTTCATAATATTTTTCAAACTTCATCATTAGTCTCCTAACATCGAAATAATTTCTTGATACATATCTTCTACAGCATTTGGTTTACCCAATTTTTTTGCATTTTCTGTTAACACATGAAGTGTAGTTTCATCATTAATAATTTCATCAATTGTTGAAATTAATTTTTCACCTGTTAAATCTTTTTCAAGAATCATTTTTGCTGCATGATTACTTTCTAATTCACGAGCATTATATTCTTGATGATTAGCTGCAACATATGGACTAGGAATCAAAATAGCAGGTACACCTAATGCTGTAAGTTCAGCAAGTGTACTTGCACCCGCACGAGAAATAATAAGATCTGTCGCATGCATTAAAGATGGCATATCATCAACGTATGGTACAATTTTAACATTTTCGTTTGCATAATCTTTCATTGATTCATAATATGGTTTTCCAGTTACATATAATACTTGATATTCTTTACCAATAAATTGGCTCATTGATTCTTTCATTGTTTGATTGACTGTTTGTGAACCTAATGATCCCATTACAATCGTTACAATCTTCTTATTTTTATCTAATCCATATTTATCATAAACATCCTTAGGAACTTCATGACTGACAACACTTGCACGAGGATTTCCAAGTAATAATGTTTTTTCTTGTGGAAATTCTTCATAAGCTTTTTGATAACAACAAATAATTTTATCAACTTTTTTAATCAAAATTTTATTTGTTAAACCAATAATTGAATTTTGTTCATGAATCATCGTTTTAATTTTTAAACTTGATGCAGCTTCTAAAGCCGAAGCGCTAGGATATCCTCCAAAGCCAATAACAATATCTGGATTAAACTTCTTAATAGCTCTTTTAGCACTTCCAATAGATTTAATAAATAATAAAGCAGCATGTGCTTTCTTTAAAGGATTACCAGCTAATCCTTTAACATTTAAACCAACATAATCATATCCAAGTTGTGGTACAACTTGTGATTCTAAACGATCCTTTGTCCCAATAAATAAAAATTCAGAATCAGGATCTTGTTTTTTTATATATTCAACTAACGCAAGAGCAGGATATAAATGTCCACCTGTTCCTCCAGCACCAACAACAACTTTCATCTCTAATCACTCCTTAAAGTTCATTATACTCTTTTTCTCTATTTTTGAGAATTGATAACTCTAAAATATGCCACTCTTTACTAAAAAAAGCAATACTTTTTTTCAAAAAAAAGATTAACCAATTTGATTAATCTTTTTTCCAAATGATAAAGCTCACTCCATTATTTCTATTAACGGCTTCAACTTTATATCCATACATTGTCACAGTTTTATAAACAATCGAAAGTCCTAAACCAAATTGTCCTTTATGACCTATTTCATAAGGTTGAAATAATGATTCTGGATGAGAATTATCTATCGGTTCACCATCATTAAATATTTCTAAATATTGATCCTTTAAAATAATTTTAATTTCATGATTCACATAACGTGCTGCATTTTCAATAATATTTTCAATACAAATACGCCAATAATCATCTTTACCTTTAAAAGACGCTTCTTGTAAATCAGTAATAATTTCTATTTGTGGATGCATAGCAGTTAATTGAAAAACAATATGTTCGATTAATTCTTTCATTGAACATGTTTCATCACCAATTTGTCCACTTATGTAATCTAGACGATTTAAATAAAGTAAACTTTTTACTTTTTTCTCTAAACGGTCTGTATTTTCTAAAATAACATCAACTGATGAATCTTTATCACCATAAGGATAAATATCATCTTTAATACTTTGAGCATATGTTTGTATTAAAGCAATAGGCGTCTTTAAATCATGAGAAATATTATGAATCATTTCTTCTTTGATTTCATTTTGTCGATCTATCTCTTCTTTCATCTCTATTAATGAAGAAGACAAGACACCTATTTCATCTTCTCTTTGTATATGCAATTCACTTTCTTTATCATTTTTTATATCATCTATATAATTTTTAATAAGCTTCAATGGTTTTATTAAAGAAGAAACCCAAATAAACAAGGCTATTCCAATTATTAGAAATGCAATATAAAAGATATCAATAACTTGATCTTTTAAATTATTAATTAACGTTTTAGAATAATCACTATAAACTAACGAAATAATATAATTAGAATCATCTGCTTTTACAATTTGATAATAAACTGTTTGATTTTGCATTTTGACCTTTTCTTGTAACTTCTTTTTATTTTTTTTAACCATTTTATATAGATCATTTTGAAAAACATAATCTAATATTTGATATTTTTTAGCAGAAATATTTTGTGCTGTTGTAAGTGTATCTTCATTAATGTTATAAGTAAAATGATAAATTTGTTTATCTGAGCCTGCATAATCAGGAGAAAAATCATATGAGTAAAAATCATTTTGTGAACGTGTCAATACATCATACATTTCATTATCAATAACATGTGTTAAGTTGTTATCGATAAGAGGTAACAAAATAGCTAAAACTCCTATCGCAATAATTGAAAAAATAATAACAAGTTGTTTTTGTAGAGAATATTTTGTAAGCATTAGTCTAAACGATATCCAAATCCATAAATCGTACGAATATTAATTTCTGGCATTTTCTTACGTAATCTTCTAAGTGTATCATCGACAACTCGATCACTACCAAAATAATTTTCGTCCCATACTTTTGATAAAACTTGTTCTCTTGAAATAGCCAATCCTTTGTTATTTAAAAAGTAAACAAGTAAATCATATTCTTTTGTTGTTAAAATGATTTCATTATTGTTATAGAATACTCTTCTCTTTTCTAAATCAATATCATAACCATCTATTTGGATTTTAGATGGATTATCATATGCACGTTTTAATAAATTATTAATTCTTAAAATAACTTCTTTAATATTAAAAGGTTTAGTAATATAGTCATCTGAACCTTTTTCTAAGCCAATAATACGATCAAATTCCTGATCTCTTGCTGACATAAATATAATTGGCATCTTAGGCTTACTTGCTTTTATTTCATTAAACAATTCAAAGCCACTTGCCTTATCTAACATAATATCTATAAGCCATAGATGTACATCATCATCTTTATGAAGTAAAGCTTCATCATAAGTATAAAACGAGCAAACACTATAGCCTTCTTTTTCTAAATAAGTTCTTACTAGATCATTTAGATTTTTTTCATCATCTATAATATTAATTTTAAACAACATCTTATTCACCTCATTTTTATCCTATTCTATTATGACCTATTATAGATAAAATATTGCCATAATCTATGGCAATATTTTGTGATAATATGTGATTTTATCTTTCAATAACAAATCCGCGTTCTTTCATTTTAGCAATGATATAATCTACAGATTGTAAACATTTTTCATTTGTATCAGCTTCAACCATGACACGTACAACCGGTTCAGTTCCTGATTCACGAACAAGAACACGTCCTTCATCACCTAATTTATCTTCAACTTCTTTAATGGCTTTTTGTACTTCTACATCATTTTGAGCTTCTTTTTTGTCTTTTACATAAACATTTTTCATTAATTGTGGATAGATTGTTACAGGTTCAACTAATTGAGCCAATGTTTTTTTACTTTCAATAACTGCTTCCATGATTTTTAAAGATGTTAAAATACCATCTCCTGTTGTTGCATGTTTAGAGAAAATAATATGTCCTGATTGTTCTCCACCAATACAGTGACCATTTTTCACCATATTTTCATTAACATATTTATCTCCTACAGCAGTTTTTTCATATTTAATACCTTCTTTATCTAAAGCTTTATACAATCCTAAGTTAGACATAACTGTTGTAACAATTGTATCATTAGATAATTCCCCATGTTCTTTTAAATATTTACCACAAACATAAAGGATTAAATCACCATCAATAACTCTTCCAAATTCATCAACAGCTAAACAACGATCAGCATCTCCATCATAAGCAAATCCAATATCTAATCCTTTTGCTTTTACTAACTCTTGTAAAGATTCGATATGTGTAGATCCACAGTTTGTATTAATATTTAAACCATCTGGTTCACTATGAATAACATATGTTTTAGCTCCTAAAGCATCAAATACACTTTTAGCAAGATTAGAACTTGCTCCATTTGCACAATCTAATCCAACTCGAATATTTTTAAATGCACGTGTAGGAATTGACATTAAATATCCTAAATATCTATTTCTTCCTACTGAATAATCTGTAGCACATCCGATTCCATCTTTTGTAGCTAGAGGAATTTCATCAATTTCCCCATCAATATATTGTTCAATTAAGCCTTCAACTTTGGCATCCATTTTATGTCCATTACAATCTAAAACTTTAATTCCATTATCATAATATGGATTATGTGATGCTGAAATCATAATTCCACAATCAAATCCATCTGTTCTTGTAATATAAGCAACACTAGGTGTTGTTGTAACATGCATTAAAGACACATCTGCACCACTTGCTGTAAGTCCAGCAACAAGAGCATATTCTAACATATAAGAACTTCTTCTTGTGTCTTTTCCAATAACGACTTGTGCATGATCTTTGTTTCTTCCAAAGTACCATCCAATATATCTCCCTACTTTATAAGCATGTTCAACAGTTAAATCTTTATTAGCTTCACCTCTAAAGCCATCAGTTCCAAAATATTTTCCCATCTTTAATCACTCCTATTTCTTTATATTAATACGAATTTGTTCATCACTATCTAAACGATACGTTAAAGTTTCGTCACTTAATTCTACTTCTATTTTTACATTATGTCGACCCTTTTTTAATCCTACAACATCTACATAAACTTTAATGTCATCATTTGTAAGCGCATTAATACGATCACTTGTTCCAATCACTGTTAAATTACAAGTATCACTAGACATAGAAATATTACTTTCTTTACCATTTTTAATATGAATTGGAATATCTGTAAATTGTCTTTGTTCCGAAGGAATAAGGGTAATCGTACCATCAACTTTAGTAAATGACATTTTATTAACACCCGAAACACTCAATAATTTTAAATCTTTAAATGTACGTCCTTCTTCTAAATCACTTACATCTACTTTAACTTTAATATTATCAATACTCTTTAATTTACTTTCATCGCCATAAATCTTTACTTTATCTTTTGAAAAAGTCATTTGATCGATTGCATATCCATTTGCAACATTTCCTGTATATTCAGGAACAAGTGGTACTGTTTTACTATAATTAGAAAGTGAACAATCCACTTTAACCGTTGAAGGAATAACACTGACATTTAAAGCTTTTCCACTACGATCAAATGCTTTTACTTTACATTCTTGAGTAAATGAATCAGTTACTCCATTTAAATCAATAATTGCTTCAACTGAATAAACATTATCAATATTATCTTGAGAACCTCTTACCTCTACTTCACTATGTTCTATATTATCTACAGAAACAGAATGTTTATCTTTTAAGCTTTCTTCATTTTTAAAACGATATCCTAAACTGAATGTTTTGGTTACTTTTTGTGAAACTGTTACCGTTACTGTTTGTGGTACAATTAAGACTTCTAAATCATTAGAAAAATTTCTTGATTTTAATTCTACCGTTTGTTCACCTTCACCTATTCCTGAAAAATCTGCATATATTTCATAATTTTTCATTAATTTCGTATTATAAATATCAATAGATGGCCCAACAAGTCCTACACTTACTGTCTCTGGCATTCCTGCAACAACAAAATCATCTTGTAAATTTTCTATTTTAACAGGCACTTGTTGAATGTAATCTCCTGAATTTGGAGTAGAAAATACATTTTCAAAATTACCACCATTAACTGTAAATAGTAAAATCGTTGCTAAAATAAATGATAATATTTTTAATGATAACGCTGATTGTAACATTCTATCTAGCGTTGAATTAATAAAATTCATAATTTTAATAGCACCATTTACAAAAGCTCTACTTTTAGAATTTATTTCTTCATTTATAGATTGTGGTGTTATATGTTTTTCTTCTGTTTTTGGTTTATCTTTTTCTTTTGAAATAAAATTCAAGAAAAAATCAGTTGTTGAATCTCGATGTTCTTGATTATTTTTACTCATCTTTATCACCTTCTTCATCTTCTGATTTAAACCAACCTAACTCATTGACCAAACTTGCTCTTAACTCTTTTCTTGGTATTTTAATAAGTTCTCCTTTAATAGCAAAGGAAATCGTTCCTGTTTCTTCAGAAACAACAACTGTCAATGAATCAGTAATTTCACTTATCCCAATAGCAGCTCGATGTCTTGCTCCATAAATAGGAGAAAGATCTTTTTGAGTTGGTGGGAAAAAGGCTGCAGCACAAACAACTCGATCATCTTTAATAATAACTGCTCCATCATGTAAAGGTGTTCCTTCCCAAAAGATTGTATTAAATAATTCTGACTTAATATCAGCGTTGATTTTAGTACCAGTATTAATATAGTCTATCAAAGATTGCCCCCTTTCAAAAGTAATTAAAGCACCTGTTTGTGTTTCAGATAATTTTGTTACTGAATCAACAATTTCATCTAATAAATGTTCTTTTTGATCATTAGATAAACGTTCCATATGATAATCTCTTTTTGTTTGCCCCATTTTTTCAAGCAACGAACGAATTTCTGGTTGAAAGATCACAATTACAGCAATAATTCCCCATGTTAAAATCGTATCAACTAAATAAGACATTGTTGAAAGTCCTAAAATACTTGTTACTAATTTAATTAACAAAATAATCAGAACTCCTTTAAATAACTGCATTGTTCTCATATTTTGTTTGAACATACTAATTCCTAAATATAAAACATACCACACTAATAATAAATCAATAACTGTACGAATAATGTTTAAAATTAATGATAGATTAACTTCTATTCCTGCTATCATTTTATCCCCTACTTTCTTTACACATATTATACTTGATGTTTTATATTTTATAAAGAAAAGATAGATTTTTATTCAAAACCTATCTTCTCTTCTTTATTATTAACAAATCTTTAAATTCTTCAATATTAACTTCTTGACCCTGTTCTTTCTTTTTCAATGCTTCTAAAACATCTTGATATCTTTTTTTCGTAAGGGGATTCGTCATCATACAAATAATAGATAAAAGCAAACATGCACATGTTACACCTATAAATAAAAGAGCAATGCCATGTTGTGTCGCTAAACTTTGTGTTGCTAATTGACCATTATAACCAATTTTATCCATACAATTTCCTAAAATACTTACCCCAATGGCTGCTGCTATTTTTTGTGAAACAGTAGCCATTGAATAAAAAATACCATCTTTTCTAACATTATTTATCAAACAATCAACTTCTACACAATCACTAATCATTGCATAAATCACTTGATACAATGCATTAAGTCCAACTACTAAAATACTTGTCATGATAATAGGACCAATAGCTGATTTTGGTTTTAAGATAAATAGAGGAAATACAATCATACATACAAACCAAATTCCCATCGAAATACACCAAGCTTTGGCTTTAGAATATTTGATAGACCATTTATTAATAGGAAACACCCAAAACAAAGCAACAATCCACATAATAATATTGACCATCGATACTTGCATATTATTTAATTGTAAATTATATGTAAGGTAATAAACTAATACACCTAAAAATACAGCTTGTGCTAAAATAGCAAAAATAAATGCTGCTGTTAAATGTAAAAAAGCTTTATTTCTTAATGGTCCATTTAATAAATCCTTAAAAGTTACTTTTTCTTTAATAATGATGACTTCTTGATTTTCATAACCTTTAGAAACTTTCCAACCAATTAAAATACTGATTGTACAAATAAAGCCAAAAATAGCAAAACAAACAGACCAAGCATTCTTTATACTTCCTACAAAAGGAGCTAAAAAAGAAGTATATGCCATGATGCCACTTCCTAAAGCAACACCTACTATAGCCCAAAATGTTCTAATAGTGGCTAATCGACTTCTTGTATCATAATCATTTGTAACTTCACCACTTAAAGAAGTATAAGGAATATCTATTAATGTTTGAAATGTATAAAATAAAATGGCAACAACAATAAAATAAATCTTTTGTGTGGTTTCTACAAAATTCCATGATGTAAATAAAAGCCATGTAACAATTCCAAAAGGAATAGCAAAAGCAATTAAAAATGGTCTTCTTCGTCCTTTTTGAGGATCTCTTGCATCAGAAATCATGCCTACTAAAGGATCTGTAATGGCATCCCAAACAGTCCCAATAGTCATAATAAAACCTGCAAAGCTTCCTGAAAGTCCTACAACATCTGTAAAGAAATATAAACCGTAAGTTGTAAACATTGTAAATGTAAACAATGTTGCAAGACCAGGTAAGCCATACAAATACATTTGTTTTTTAGTCATCTTTTTCATCTGCCATACCAGCTATCTTATAAGTATAAGGTTTAAAATATGGTAATAAGCGATCAATAACTGGTCCATAAACAAAAACTGCAATAAGTGTTCCTATTCCCCAAGAAGCTCCCATGAAAACTCCCAAAGCAAATAAAATACAATAGGAAACTGATAAACCTATACCATAACTTTTATGTAATAAATCAGCCATTGCAAAAGCAAAATATCACTTGATTGATATCCAAGACCAATAGGAATATAGTATGCTAGAGTAAGGATAATGATTAAAGATCCAGCAATAATACAACCTACTTTTAAACCAAATGACATCGCATCTACAGGTGGTAATATTGGTGCTAAAAAATCTAACCAAACATTTTCAAATGGACCTATTAAAAAGCACCAAGCTAATGTTCCTAAATGTACTAAATCTCTTCTAATAATTAAAAATACAAAGAAAACAATTCCTTCAAAAACAAGTGCTGCTGTTCCTAATTGAACATGAAAAACATTAGATAGTCCTATTTCAAAAGTAGTAAGAGGATCGCTTCCCCATTCTGGTGAAACAAGTAAAGCGACCCCTAAAGCACAAAAGAAAATAGAAGGAATAATTGCAAGTAATCTACGTGTATATCCTAAAATAGTCTTTTTATCCATCATTAATCCTCCCACTCAACAGCAATTGCTCTTACTGGTGAACCATCACAACCTACAACTTTCATTGGAATAGCAATAATATAAGGATTTTCAAAATCAATTTGATCAAAATAAGCCCAGTTTTCTCCAATCATTAAGCGTTTTTCAGAAAATAAATCATGAACTGGGAATTCTGTTCCACCTGTTTGATCAGCATTAATTGTATCAATTCCAATAAATCTAACACCTTGTTCTACTAAATAATGAGCAACTTCTCCATTAACATAAGGATGATGGAAAAATTCTTCTGTTCCTCTTTTTTTATACCAATTTGTATTAAATAAAACAATTTTACCAGGTGTAATTTGTTCTTTATAAGGTTCAATATCTTCCATTGTAATTGCTTCTTCAGCTTTTTTATCAGTAACTCTTACAATAACAGCATCTCCTAAAAAGAAATCTAATTCCATTTGATCAATTGTTGCTCCTTCATTAGAAAAATGATAAGGGGCATCTACGTGTGAACCTGTTTGTGTTCCCATTACTAATGTTGATAAATTATAACCTTCGTTTTCTAAAGTTGTTGCTACAGTAACTGATGGTTCAGGATCTCCTGGATAAATTGGTGTATCAGCTGTAAATTCCCATGATAAATCAACAATTTTTTTAATCTTATGCATTTTCTTTTTCTCCTTCATCTTTATAAGCTTTTTTTTAATAATTCTAAATAATCTTCTTTATGAATTTCTCTTGCATTATCATTTGATAAAACATTATCTGCTGATCTTTGAGCAATTGCTTCAAACTTATCTTCAGTAATTCCTTTTATTTCTTTAATTGTAGGAATATTTAATCTTCTATTTAAATCTTTTACATATTGAACAGCACTAGATGCATACTCTTGATCATTCATGCCATTTCTTTCAATACCTAAAGCATCTGCAATATCTACAAATCTATCTAAACATGCAGGAATATTATATTCCATAATATAAGGTAAAAATAAAGAATTAGCGACACCATGTGGTGTATCAAACCATGCACCAACTGTTTCAGCAAAGGCATGAACAGCACCAACATTAGAGCTAATAAATGACATACCTCCTATTGTACTTGCTATCATCATATTTCTTCTTGCTTCTTTATCATGACCATTTACATAAGCCTTTTCTAAATTTTGAGCAATTAATGAAATTCCTTTTAAAGCAAGTGCATCTGTAATTGGTTGATGAACTTTAACTGTGTAAGCTTCTATACAATGTGTTAAAGCATCCACTCCACAAGATGCTGTAAGTGATTGTGGCAAATCCAAAGTAATTGTTGGATCACAAATTGCAAGTGTTGGAATCATATGAATAGGATCTCCAACTGTCATTTTATACATTCTTGCTGTATCTGTAATAACTGCACACCATGTAACTTCACTTCCTGTTCCAGCAGTTGAAGGAATACAAATAAGTGGTAAAATTGAATGTTCTAATTCTACATCTCCCCATTCAACAGTTGTTTTTCCGTTTGTAACAATTGCAGCAACTGCTTTTGCTTGGTCCATTGCTGAACCTCCACCTAAAGCAATGATGGCATCTACCTTTTCTTCAATAGCAATTTTTGCCATTGCATCGCAATCTTCAGCTCTTGGATTAGGTTTTACATTCGTTTCTAATAAATATTCAATTCCTGCTTTTTCTAAACTTTCTTTTAATACTTGATAATGAGCTGATTTAGATAAAAAATCATCTGTAACAATCAACACCTTTTTAAATCCTAATGTTTTTACTTCATTCCCTGTTTCATTTAAAACACCATATCCTTCAACAATACGTGTTCCATGAAAAAAATTATTGACTTCTAACATATTTTCCTCCCGTTTCTTAACTACAAGTTTATTTTATGCTATATTGTAACTATACAATCAAGTGTTATTTGTGAATTTTTTAATTTAGGAAGGAATTGGCTAAAAAATGGATAATATTTATGTTTCACCAACAGAATTTGCAAGTATTTCAGGAGTGAGTCGTCAAACTTTGATTTTTTATGAAAAGAAAGGTATCTTTTTACCTGCGTATAAAAATGAAAAAGGCTATAGATTTTATTTAATGTCCCAATTAGACATTATAGCTACTATACAGTCTCTTCAAAAAATAGGACTTTCTTTAGAAGAAATCAAAGATTATATTGAACATCGTAATGCTCAAAGTACGTATGAATTATTTTCTAATAAGATTAATACTTTAAAAGAAATTATTACTACCTATCATAAAATGATCAATATGATGGAAACAAAATGTCAACTTATTACCAAAGCTAATCAAATATTGACAGATATGGTATATATCGAATATCGAGATGAGATTAAAATTATTAAAAGTGATTATATTCCTTTCAATAGTAAAGAAATCAATCAATATAAAATTTTAGGAGAACATATTAAATATAGAAAAAAACAAAACCATTCCTTAGGACATGCTATTAGTGGAATGGTTGAATGGAAAAAAATGTTAAAGTCAAAAAGAAAGAAAACATTTTATCAATATTATTACACAATTTTAGATAATCAACTAGAAGATGAAAATTATGATATTATACCTTCTGGTAATTATTTAGTTATTTATCATAAAGGAACTTATGAAACATCTTATCAATCCTATCATCTTTTTTTAGATTATGCTAAAAAAAATCATCTAGTATTAGATGACATTGCTTATGATGAAAGTTTAATTGATGAACTCACTGAAGCAAATCCACAAAATTATATTACACAAATTAGTGTCAAATTTAAAAAAGAGCTCAAATGAGCTCTTTTTTATCCATTATTTTTTCTATATTGTTGTCTTCTTTCGTTTTCAGTTAAATAGCGTTTTCTTAAACGAATGTTATTTGGTGTTACTTCTACAAGTTCATCTTCATTAATATAATCTAAGCAAGATTCTAGATTAAATTGACGAGGTCTTTTTAAAACAACTGTAGAATCTTTTGATGATGAACGTGTATTTGTCATTTGTTTACCTTTAGTAACATTAACAGTTAAATCATTATCTCTGCTGTGTTCACCAACGATCATACCTTCATAAACATCTACACCAGGACCAACGAACATAACTCCACGATCTTCAACACTTCCAAGTGAATAAGCTGTAGTTTGTCCACTATCAATTGAAATTAAAACTCCTAAGTTTCTCTTACCAACTGTTTCACCTTCCATTGGACGGTAATCAATAAATGAGTGAGAGATAATTCCATATCCTTTTGTCATTGTTAAGAAGTTTGTCATAAATCCAAATAAACCTCTTGATGGAATTGTATAAACAACACGTGTTTGTCCATCACGAGAATCCATTGTTTCTAAGACACCACGACGATATCCTAAAGATTCAATAACAGCTCCAATACAATCATCAGGTGCTTCAATTGTAACTTCTTCATATGGTTCACATAAAACACCATCGATTTCTTTCATGATTGCTTTAGGTTTAGAAACTTGTAATTCATAACCTTCACGTCTCATATTTTCAATTAAAATAGATAAGTGTAATTCTCCACGTCCAGAAACAATCCATTCTTCTTTATTTTGAATTCTTTCAATTTTTAATGAAACGTCTCTATTTGTTTCTTTAAATAATCTTTCTTCAATTTGTCTAGCAGTCACAAATTTACCATCTTGACCAGCAAATGGTGAAGTATTTGTTCCAAAAACCATTTGAATTGTTGGTTCATCAACATGTAATAATGGTAAAGCTTCTTCTTGACCAGTTGTACATACTGTTTCACCAACACCAATATCAGCAAGACCAGCGATAGCAACGATATCTCCTGCACTTGCTTCTTCAATTTCAATACGGTGTAATCCAATAAATCCATATAATTTTTGAATTCTAAATTGACTGTGGCTTCCATCAGCTCTTACACAAGTAACTGATTCATTAACATGAATCTTACCTCTTTGAATACGTCCGATTCCAATACGTCCTACATAATCATTATAGTCTAATAAAGCTGGTTGGAATTGTAAAGGTCCATCAACATCTACTAATGGTTCAGGAATTTCTTTAATAATCATATCAAATAAGCAATCCATATTTGGTACTTGTGTTGAAATATCAGGGTCTAAACTTGATGTTCCTTGTAAAGCTGAAGTATAGATTGTTGGGAATTCTAATTGGTCATCATCTGCACCTAATTCCATAAATAATTCTAAGACTTCATCCATAACTTCATCAATACGTGTTACAGGTCTATCTACTTTATTAATAACTACGATAGGTTTTACTTTAGCAGCTAAGGCTTTCTTTAAAACGAAACGTGTTTGTGGCATTGTTCCTTCATAAGCATCTACTACTAATAAAACACCATCTACCATGTTCATGATACGTTCTACTTCTCCACCAAAGTCAGCATGGCCTGGTGTATCCATGATATTGATTCGATAATCTTTATAATTAATTGCTGTATTTTTAGCAAGGATTGTAATTCCTCTTTCTCTTTCAAGGGCATTGCTATCCATCGCACGTTCACTAATTTGTTCACGGTCTTCTAATGTTCCAGATAGCTTTAATAATTGGTCTACTAATGTTGTTTTTCCATGGTCTACATGGGCAATAATCGCTATATTTCTAATATTCATACGCTACTCTCCCTTCGATAACTTCCTCATTATATCACAATAATTTGAATTGTCATTATTTATTTTTTTATGTCAAGAATTATTTTTCAATGTAAGAGTTTACACTCTATAATTTATTCAATACTTCTTGTTTAATTACTTCTAAAACACCTTGATGATCATTACTTTTAGCAATGCCATAAGCAATATCTTTAATACGTGGAACAGCATTAGCCATGGCATAACTATATTTTACCGCTTTAAGTAAAGTATAATCATTCATTTGATCACCAAATGCCATACATTCTTCAGGTTTGATATTTAATTCTTTTTGTAATAACTTGATAGCTACACCTTTATTAATATCTTCATTTTGAATATCGATCCATTCATTACCTGAAGTTGTTGCTTTAACACCTTTATCTAATCCTCTAGCAATATCATCAGCATAACGGATAATTTGATGATTAGGATCATAGATTGCTATTT
The DNA here is from genome assembly GCF_047023275.1 of Faecalibacillus sp. Classification (NCBI taxonomy): domain Bacteria; kingdom Bacillati; phylum Bacillota; class Erysipelotrichia; order Erysipelotrichales; family Coprobacillaceae; genus Faecalibacillus; species Faecalibacillus sp. The sequence continues at coordinate 19,340 of NZ_JBKYAR010000005.1, forward strand.
TCATAATTTCGTCATCAATTTCATCATAACTTTCTACAAATTGATAATTACAATAATATGTACGGATAACTGGTTCTAAATGTTTAAATTCACTTAAACAATACGCACTTTTTACACCACATAAAATCATATTCAATTCAGGATGTTTTTCTACTAATTGAATAACAGCTTGTACTTGTTCCTTTTTTAAAGTATTTGTTGAAATAAGTTTTGCTCCTTTAGCTATATAACTTCCATTTTCACCAATAAAATACATTTCATTAGAAATTGGTAAAAATTTTTGATATAAACGGAAATATTGATTTCCTGAAGCAATGACAAACTTAATTCCTTTTTTTCTAAGTTCAGTAAAAATATCAAAAAATTCCATTGAAAATCTTTTAGAAGAATCTAAAAAAGTTCCATCCATATCTGTTGCTATTAATTTAATCATTCACTTGTCCCCTTTTTCTTCAAAAATATATTAAAGAAATATGATTTATTTTTCAATATTAAAGCAAAAGAAAAGTACGATTTCTCGTACCTTACTTTTCTATTATTCTCTTTATTACTTCTAAATCTTCATTATTTAATAACATATCAAAGATTTCATCATATTGTTTTTCCGTGAGATTTTCTAACCAGTTTATAGCTTCATTTGGATATTTCGTTTTATAGAACTTTATGACATGCGATTTTGACTTTTCTACTTTGCCTTCAGCTATTCCTTCAATTCTTCCTTCAGCCTTTCCTTCAACTCTTCCTTTAGCTTCTCCATCGACATAATGAGCCATCTTATCAAATTCAGCTTTTTCATAAGCCCAGGCTTCTTCTCTTAAGTTCATATCTTCCATAAACTTATCATATTTTTCTTTCATGATTTGTCCCACCTTTGTCATATTAATTCTATCACATTCATTTCCTTTTTCAATGACATAACAAAGCTCTTCTAATTCATTTAAATGATCTTTTCCCTTTTCTTTAACTATTTTTTCAATTTCTTTTAAAAACACATAATAAATATGTATTAAACTACCTTTATCATCATGATACTTATTATCCATAATACTAAATTTTCTTATTAATTCATGATATTTTTTATCTTCTTCATGATATAGAATTATTTGATATACCGATTGCAACTTTCGATATTCATCCCCACTTTTTATTTGTGAAGCAATATTTTTAAAAGCATAATATTGAAATCTTCGATGCAAACTTTCAAATAAACCTGCTGATTGTACTTCAATATTAATATACTCTCCTTCTTGTGTTTTTACTCTAACATCTAAAATAGATCTTTTTTCACGATAGTGATGTGTCATTAACTCAGAATTAATAACATAAAGTTCTTTGCAGCGAATAGGTGTTACTTCTTCAATAATCTTTTTTAAAATATACTGACATCCTTCATCTTCATTATCATAAACAAAATACTTAAATAATAGGTCATTATAAAATGGTATGGTTATCTTTTCTTTCATCTTTTGATCCTCCTATTATTTATATTGTATTTTTTTATACGTTTTTCTTTAAAAAAAAGAATTTATTTATTTTGATACAAATAAATTCCTTCTTTAAAACGATTTAAACCATCTTTTAATCTTTCAAATGGACAAGCTACATTCATACGAATAAAAGCTTTTCCATTTTCACCATATTCTAAACCATCACTTACATAAAGACCTGTTTTCTCTCTTATAAAAGAAGTGAGTTCAACACTATCTAAGCATACTTTATGACAATCAATCCATAAAAGATAAGTTGCTTCTGTAGGCACTACATAAACATCTTTGATTTCTTTTTGAATGAACGAAATGGCATAGTCTTTATTATTTTGAATATATTGATTTAATTCATTAAGCCAATCTTCACTTTGATTGAAAGCTGCTTTTGTTGCACATATTGCAAAACTATTTGGTTCAGCTACTTCATCTGTATTAATCCCACGATTGACTTTATGTCTTAATACTTCATTTGGTACAACAATACAAGCTGTTTGCATTCCTGCCATATTAAAAGCTTTGGTTGGTGCAATACACATGATCGTATTTTCTAAATTTGTTTTTGAAACAGAAGCAAAAGGGATATATTCTTTTTGAGGATTGGTAATATCACAATGAATTTCATCACTTAAAACAATAACATGATGTTTTGCACATAAATCACCGATTCTTTGTAAAGTTTCTTTATCCCAAATTTTACCTATTGGATTATGGGGATTACAGAAAATCATTAATGTTGTTTGACTTAAAGAAAGTTTTCTTTCTAAATCTTCAAAATCAATATGATATTCTTTTCCATCAAAAACAAGGTCACTTGATAAAACATGTCTTCCATTATTTAAAATAGAATTATAAAAAATATTATAAACTGGTGACATAATCAAAACATTTTCACCTACTGTTGTCACCTTTCTAACTACCGAAGAAATAGCAGGAACAACACCTGTAACAAACATCATCCAATCTTTTTCCATATGAAAATGATGTCTTCTTTCCCACCAATTTTGATAGGCTTCAAAATAATCATCAGGAACAGTATTATAACCAAATACTTTATGATCTACCCTATTATGTAAAGCATCTATAATGGCTGGAGCTGTTTCAAAGTCCATATCAGCTACCCACATAGGAAGTTCATTTTCTTTAACATCCCACTTATATGAATTTGTATTAAAACGATTGGTCATCTTTGAAAAATCGTACATTTTTACATCTCCTTTAATTGAATCTTTGTTTGACTTGGATCAATGATTTGATCATCAATAATCATTTCACCAATACTATGAGCACTAATTTTACCAGAAATAGGATTTGTAATACTATCAATATGACTTACAATTTGTGCATCAATATCTTTACAGAATTCAAAAGCAAGAGTCGTATTAATTAATTTACAATTAACCATCTTTAAACCTTCGATATAACATAATCCTTGTAAACTTTCAATTGTACAATTTACAAAAGTAATATTCTTTGTATTCCATGCAAGATATTCACCAATAATTACAGAATCATAAACCGTTACATTTTCACAATTCCAAAAAGCATCTTTTGAAACAAGTTTAGAATTTCTTACAACAATATTCTTCCCACCATCAAAACAATAATTACCTGATAAATTTAAACCATCAATTTCAATATTTTCACTATTCATTCCAAAATAATCACCTTTAGCAACCACATTATGTAACTTAATATCACTACATTTCCATAAGGTTTCTTGAGCATTGACCATATTAACATTTTCTAAAGAAATATGTGTCCCTCTTCTAAATGTTTTAGGAGCATCAATCACGCTATCTTTAATATTAATATGATGAGTATACCAAATACCTGATCTCGCTGTTTCAAGTAAAGTACTATTTTCTACATTGATATGATTACAATACCATAGTGGATATTTCCATTTAAAAATACTTCCACTAATATCTATATGATCACTTTCTTTTAAAGGAGATTCTCCATCTGCAAAAATACTATCTTCTACTTTTAAATCATGACTTTTAAATAAAGCTCTTTCTCCTTTTAAATAAGCTTGTTTAACTAATTCCATTTTAATCCTCCTTCATTTGTTTCTTTAACGTATATATTAAATAATCTAAACAATCTATTTTCTTTTGTTCCTCATGTAATTTATCTAATAAACAACAACGATGACACTGTAATGATTTTATCAACATCTTCAAATCATCATTATTATATTTTTTAATACACTTTGTAATAAGTTCTTCATCACATCCTGCATCTTTTAAATTCATAATTAATTCTTCAATTACTTCTTTTCCCAAAGCTCTCACCACTTTCCTTTATTATTGTAATTCTTTATCTCTATATTATCAAATACCTATAACAAATACATTTCTATACTTGCAAGGCATAATAAAGATGATTAAAATAAAAATAAAGGATGTGAAAAAATGGAATTTAGACTTTTACAATATTTTCTTGCGATTGCAAGAGAAGAAACAATTTTAAAAGCCGCTGAAAGTTTAAATGTGACTCAGCCTACTTTATCAAGACAAATGAAAGAACTTGAAGATCATTTAGGAAAACAACTTTTTATTCGTGGTAATCGTAAAATCACTTTAACAGAAGAAGGTATTTTACTTAGACAGCGTGCTGAAGAAATTGTTAGTCTTGTCGAAAAAACAGAAAGTGAAATTATGTTATTTGATGAAACTTTAAGTGGTGAAGTATGTATTGGTAGTGGTGAAACGTTAGGAATAGAAATCATTTGTAAAGCCATTCAACGTGTTCAAGAAGATTATCCTCATATCAAATTCCACTTATTTAGCGGTAATGAACAAGATGTAACGGATCGTCTTGAAAAAGGTCTGATTGATTTTGGTATGATTATTGAACCCGCAAATATTTATAAATACAATCATTTATCTTTACCTTATCAAGACTTATGGGGCATCTATATAAAAAAGGATCATCCTCTTGCTTTAAAAGAAACAATTACCCCTCAAGACTTAATGAACGTTCCTCTTTTATGTTCTTCACAAGAATTAAAATATAAACAAATTGAAAATTGGGCCAATTCTTATTTTTCTAAGTATCATATTATTGCGACTTATAATTTAATTTATAATGCAAGTATTTTAACAAAGGAATGTAATGGTGCCGTCATTTCTTTAAAAAATCTCATAGATACAAGCGGTGAAGGTTCATTATGTTTTAGACCACTGGAACCACAAATCACCTCATCACTGGCTTTTATTTGGAAAAAATATCGTGTACTTTCAAAACCTGCACAATATTTCTTAAAAGTATTAGAAGAAGAAATAAAAAAGTATTCTACCTTTTTTAATAAATAATCACTGGATAACCTTGTTCCACATTTTCATAGATTGTTTTAGCCTGTTCTTGTGGCAAATTAATACAGCCATGACTGCCATCGACCTTATAAATTTCACCACCAAAATTTGTACGCCAAGAGGCATCATGTAATCCTTGACCACAAACAAAAGACATCCAATACGTTACTTTTATTTGATAATCATATTCTTCACTTTTTAAAGTATAAGGACTTGCTTTATAAGGAATCTGCCAAATACCTGTACATGTTTCTCGGTCATTTGTTGGAAGTCCACTTACAATATCTGTTTCTGTTACCAACGTTCCTTTTTTATAAAACCATAAATGTTGTTTTTGTAAACTAATTTCAATATAATTACCATTTAAATCATCTTCACCATTTCTTTCAATTCCTTGAAATTTATAAATTGGTTCTTTTTGTATGGAAACTTTATTTTTAATATCCGCTATAATTTGTTGTTTTTCTTTTTCCTGATCTATTTGATAACCATATTTTCCTTGATTAATTGTTATTTCTTTCCCATCCGTTGTATGAAAAATTCTACTTTTTCCATATGTATCATATTTTAAAGATAACTTTGATACATATTCTTGTATTTTTTCTTCATTTATTATTCTCTTTTTACCTTTAACTTTTACCCATGATTGAAGTTTGGAATTACTTAATACTTCTGTTTTGTTTCCAAATAAATAAGTTATGGACATCTTTTCTTTTTGTACACCATTATTCAATAATCCTTTTATTTTAGAATTCAATTCTTGATCTGTAATTTCTCCAACATAATCTTTTATAAGATAACCCTCTTCATCTATAAATAAAGTTCTAGGTAAATATAAAAGTTGATATGTTTTTTCAGCACTTCCATTTATATCATATAAAAAATTCATTTTATAACCTTGATTATTTATAAACATCTGCGCATTATCCTTTGTTTCTCGATTGCCATCTGTTTCATTAATCATTAAAAAAGTAATATCATTCCCATATTTCTCATACATTTTTTCAAAGTTGGGCATTTCTCTTTTACAAGGTGGACACCAACTTGCCCAAAAATTAACAACAATTGGCTTCCCCTTATAATCTGATAACTTTACCTCATGATCATTTTCATCATACACTGTAAAATCCATTGCTTTTTCTTTAGAAATTGCCTTAACCGTTTTCTTTTCGTTATTTAAATGATAGTTTTGCCCTAATTGATTATATACATAGTTAGAAAATATCAATATTCCTATAAAACATAAAAATAAAATAACTAAATTTCTTTTCTTCATCTATCCTTCTCCTATAACATTAAAATGGAAAGCAATTTATAATACATACCTGACATCATTGCTATACCAATCACAATTAAAAACACTCCTGAAATCATATTGATTTTATTTAAGTTTCTTCTAAAAAATGCTATTGTATCTTTTAACGATTCAACAAAAATACCACATAAAACAAAGGGTATCCCTAATCCAAAACTATAAATCAAAAGAAGAAACATTCCCTTTATAATATTTCCTGAAATAATTACACTCATTAAAGCTGTACCTAAAAAAGTTCCCACACATGGACTCCATCCTATCGCAAAAGTCATTCCAAATAAAATCGCAGGAATAAAATGATAGCTTTTCATTTTATAATCAATTTTGAGCGTTTTTGCTAAAAATTTAATATTTAAAATTCCTAAATAATTAAAACCAAAGAATAATACTATTGCCCCCGTTATAAAATTAATAATCTCCTGATGATTTTTAATAACTGCCCCTATCGAACCTGTTAATGCCCCAATAAGTATAAAAATGATAGTAAATCCTAAAACAAAACCAAATACATTCGCGTTTGTTTTTTGTTCTTTTTTTTCATTATTTCCACCTAAAAGATAGGATAAATAAATAGGCAGCATTGGCAAAATACAAGGAGATAAAAAGGTTAAAATTCCTTCCAAAAATAATAATACATATTCCACTTCCTTTTTCCTCCTCGTTATTGTTGTAAAATGCTACTTAATATTTGATTATCAAAATCATTTTCTACTTTCCATTGTCGATCTTTTTTATATAAAATAACTTTAAATGTTATTTTATGATCATTATCAGGTCCCTTTTTAAATTCATTCGCAATTATTTTATAGAGTTCATTAATCATTTTTTCTTTAGAAAACTCTGTTTCTTCTTGCATTTTTTGAGCTAATTGAGCTTGTCCATTTTGTGTTATTCTTTTTAATCTAAATGAACCTATTGTTACTTTAACATCAGCTTTATCATGAGATTTTGAAACTAAATGAACTTTATAATTTATTTTTTCTAATCCTTTTGTAATATTTTTAAAAAAATCATCTTGATGTTCTGTTGGTTCTACTAAAGCACAAGCGAGCTGTGTTTTTTGTATTTTCTTCATAAATAGTTGTGATAACTTCTTTTGGTCTTTGTTATCTTTTTTCTCTTTAAAAAGTGTATCTAATCTTGCTTTTACAACAACCTCTGGTTTTGTATCATCCTTTATAGAAAATAATGTAATTATCATAAAAAAACATATAAAAGTAATTCCTAAAATAATTTTTTTATTTTTCATAATGCACCTCATTTCATAACGCATACTATCAAATAAAGTAATATCAAAAAAGCAATATATTTTATAATTAAATCGTGGAATTTTCATTATTTAGGTTTATAATTTAATTGAATATTAGAAAGGAAATGAAAAATGAACAAAACAAATATTGAAGCATTTATTGCTTTACTAAACGAAAAAAATATTGTAAAAGCAGCTGAATCTCTTTATTTATCGCCATCTACAGTAAGTACACAACTCAAGGTTTTAGAAAATGAGCTTGGTTTTAAGTTATTTGAACGTCATAAAGGGCATAAAACAGTTACCCTTACACCTAAAGGTGAATCTTTTAAAAAAATAGCTTATGATTTTTTATCTTTGATAAATGAATGTGATCAATTAAAAAGTAGCGAAGAGAAGAACTTTATTTCAATTGCGACAGCTGATAGTTTTTTAGCGTATAATCTAGCACCTTTTTATCGTGAACTTGTTTTTGGAAAGGAAAGATTTAATCTTGAAATTAAATTACAACCTGCTGATATGATTTATTCTCTCATCAGCAAAAAAGAAGTAGATATTGGTTTTGTTACATACCAAATTAATTATCCAGATGTGAAGGTCGAAGAAGTTTTTTCTGATGAAATGGTTGTTCTTGTTCATCAAAATTCTCATATAACAGGGAATACAATTCACCCAAGTAACCTTGATCCAGAAAAAGAACTTATTGTTGGCTCTCCAAAAAATAAACATATTGGCTGTGGTGCTACTTTTAATACCTGGCGAGCAACTTGGATTGACGCTAAAAAAAGACCTTTAGTTCGAGTTAATAGTATTTCTGTTCTATATCATTTTTTATCTTCAAATGAAATTGAGTTTTGGATGTTTGCTCCTATGACTACCGCAAAAGAGTTAGTTAAAGAATATAATTTAAGAATTTTAACATTAGAAGAACATCCACCAAAACGTGTATGTTATAAATTAACTCATCGTCACACTACACAAACTGTTCAAAAAAATATTGATTACTTTAATTCAATATTAGTTGACTATATTAAAGAACATTTTATTTAAATGATTTTATCACAAAGTAAACATTCCTCGTTTTACAACATTTTCTTAATATATTCATTTATCAAAAATATTAGAGGAAATAAAAAAGTATTCTACCCTCATTAGAATACTTTTTCATTATTATTATTTTAAATCTTCACCATTTGTTTCGATGACTTTTTTATACCAATAGAATGATTCTTTTCTTCTTCTTGCAAAATCACCTGTACCATCATCATATCTTTCAACAAAGATAAATCCATAACGTTTAGCCATTTCTCCAGTTGAAGCTGAAACTAAGTCAATACATCCCCAAGGTGTATATCCTTTTAAATCAACACCATCTAAAACAGCTTCATGCATTTGTTCAATATGACTTCTTAAATAATCAATACGATAACTATCTCTTACTTTACCATCTTCATCAATTTTATCATAAGCACCTAAACCATTTTCTACAACAAAGATAGGTAATTGATAACGATCATAGATTTCATTTAAAGAATATCTTAAACCAACTGGGTCAATTTGCCATCCCCAATCAGAAGCTTTTAAGTATGGATTAGGAACACCACCTAAGATATTTCCTTTTCCACCTTCTTTAGTCTTATCAGCAGTTTGACAATTTGACATATAATATGAACATGTATAGAAATCTACTGGACCAGAGGCAAGAATTTCTTCATCGCCATCTTCCATTTTAATTTCAATATTATTTTCTCTAAAATATCTCTTCATATAATTTGGATATTTACCACGACATTGAACATCACTACAGAACCAGTTCATTAAATGATTTTTTTGTTGATTTTCAATTTGATCATCTGGATTACATGTAAGGCCATAACTTGTAGCCATAATTTGCATACATCCTACTTGATAATTTGGATCAATTTCATGAGCCATTTTAACTGCTAAAGCACTGGCAATAAATTGATGATGTAATCCTTGAAAACGATTTTGAGGAACATCCACTTGATCCATAAATTCCATTTCTTTAATTTCATTTAAGATTCCTTGCCCTAAAAAAGCACCCATTGCTGTTGTAGCACTATTGATTTCATTAAAAGTCAACCAATATTTTACTTTTCCTTTATATCTTGTAAAGATAGCTTTACAGAAATTCAAATAACAATCAATCATACGACGATCAACCCATGAATTCCATTTTTTAGTTAGATTAAATGGTACTTCATAATGTGAAATTGTAATAAGTGGTTCAATACCATATTTTAAACATTCATCAATTAATTCTTCATAGAATTTTAAACCTGCTTCATTTGGTTTGTCTTCATCACCATTTGGGAAAATACGTGTCCAAGCAATAGAAAAACGATACATTTTAAATCCCATTTCTGCAAATAAAGCAATATCTTCTTTAAAACGATGATAATGATCGATTGCATCATGACTTGGATAGAATGTTCCTTCTTCTAAAACTGGTGTAATTCTTTTACTTTTTGTAGCAGTTCCTCCTGTACAAATATCTGGACAAGAAATACCTTTACCACCTTCTTGCCAGCCACCTTCTAATTGGTTTGCAGCAGTTGCTCCACCCCAATAAAAACCTTTTGGAAAACTCATCTTTCTTCCTCCTTATTTTTGTTATACAAAATTTCAAAGCTATTATAACGTATTCCTTTAAAAACCATTATTTTTTTCATTATTGTAAAATTACTTGACAAAAAAAGGAGCTGTAACGAATAAATAGTTTTTACTGTTTATCGAGGAGTTACAGCTCTTCTTTTTTTATTCTTAGTTTCTATTTAAAATGTGAATTACTTTTTTCAAAATGTTGACGCACTTAAAAAGAACTAACCCTTTTCTTAAAAAAAATTTTATGCTAGTTGCTTTCTTCTGTGCTTACCATCTGCTTTTGTTTATGATATTTTCTTATATTATGTCCTATCGCTACCATGATGATTTCTGTTTTTACACCAGAATTTCCTCTTCGATGCATCTTGTCATACTTCTGGTTCATTTTCCAATCTCCAAATGTTCCTTCCGTTTCATTGCTTCTTTGAAACATCAGTTTTATTCCATCTGCACTTTTTACATTTTTTTGAACTTCTTTTTCATACTCTTCCAGCTGAAAGTTATGTACTATCGTTCTGCCTTCTTTTGATTTTGTGCATTTTGATTTCATTGGGCATTCTTTACACTTGTGACATCTAAAATGCATATTTATTTTTTCATATTCACTTCTGCTGTCCTGAGTTACTTTTTCAAGTTCAAACTCATGACCGGCTGGACATATGAAGTTTCCTTCTTCTGTTCTTTTCATATGTTTCTTATGAAATTTATTTTTTTCATTTGTTTTTTCCTGTGACTTATAATATCCTGAATATTTCATATACAGTTCGATATTGTTTTCTTTACAGTAACTGTAGTTGTCATAGCTTCCGTATCCTGCATCAGCCGGTGTTTTCTTTGGCAATCTCCCATAGGCACTTTTATACTTCTCCATGAATGGAATATATGTTCTAAGATCATTTCCGTCACTGCTGATATAGATATTTCTTATATATCCATCACTTACTCCTATTTGAACATTATATCCTGGCTTGAATACGTTTGTGTGATTATAATAATCATATTTCATGTGCATGAATGTTGCATCTGGATCAGTCTTTGAAAAACTGTTTCGATTTCCTAAAAGCTCCATATGAATGGCATATTCCCATAGCTTTATTGCGTGTCCCTTAAGTTCGTCATACAATCTTTGTATGTTGCTTTTTCTTTTTCCTTTTCCATGAACAAATTCGATATTGTAATCTTTCATATATCTTTCGATTCCATCGGCAACGGCAAGCATGTATTCTATGCTTGGTTCCTTAAGAAGCGAATAATTCAAGGCAATATTCTGTTCTGCAAAATATTTATTGATTTTCTTTAGACAGAGTATTACCTTTTTCCATCTTTTAGTTCGATTCCTGATTGTATTTGCACGCCAAACGAATGTGTTCTTATTGGCGTTGGCTTCATATTTGGTACCATCAATACACAAAACATCCGTATTGATAGAAATTTTTGATTCTATGTATTTATTGATTTCATAAAAGATATCCTCAATCGGCATAGTCAGATCATCATGAATAAATCTTTGAAATGCCTGATGAGACGGCTTCTGATTTTGAGCGATAAACATATATCGGATATCGGTCTTACATAGTTTACTGAGTTTTCTGGTAGAAACATATCCTCTGTCGGCCATAGCCAACATGATGAGTTTAAACATCATAACTCCATCATAGCCATGAGTATTTCTGTTAGTGAAGTCGACATATCTAGCAATATTAACCTCCTCAACGACTTCAATAACAGTTCTACAAATATCATCATGAGCAATATCTTTTTCAAAAGACAAATTAAAATTTAATAGCATATATGGTTGATATGCGTTATAATTCTCAATGTATTCTAGTGTTTTCATCGACAACTATTATACCAAAAAAACGGGCTTATGCCCGTTTTGGCTATTCAAATAATTTAGGGGCCTCAACTTTGGGGGTCTACTTTAGGGGGCAACTTTAGGGGGATGAACTTCTAATAATTGCCATTGAAAAACAACAGCTAGGATTCTGGCTGTTGTTTCTTTTTATAGTTCATTTATCATTTATATTGTCTAGATACTATGAAAGGAACTATATGAATAATGATATCATGAAATTTTTAAACATTGAAGATAAAGACATAATTATCTCTAAGATTTTAATTGATGGAAATACTAAGATAATTTATTTAGAAAAGACTCTCAAAGTCGAATATTGCCCTGCCTGTTCTTCTAGAATGCATTCAAAAGGAAAATATATTAGAAAAATAAATCATCCTATCCTACAGGATGGCTATCAATTAAAACTTATTGTAACTCAAAGAAAATGGAGATGTACCAACCCTCAATGTAATCTTTACTTCAATGATCAGTTTAACTTTATTAGTAAATATAAACAGTCATCTAATATTACTCCTTATATGATCCTTAATGAAATGAAGAATATACATATCACTACTGCAGATGTCGCTAGAAAATATAATATTTCTGATACTTCCGTACATTATATATTTCTACAATATTTGAACATAAAACGTCTTCCTTTACCTGAAATAATTTCTGTCGACGAAGTATTTTTAGATATTGACTATAAGCATCGTTATGCTCTGGTCATTATGGATTTCAATACTCTAGAAATCGTTGATATCCTTCCCAACAGATGGGAGGAAACAACAAATGCCTACTTTTTATCCATTCCATTGGAAGAACGAAAAAACGTTAAATACCTTATATGTGATATGTATAACCCCTATATCAACTATACAAAACGCTATTTTCCTAACAGTATTGCTATCATTGACAGCTTTCATGTTGTTTCTTGGATCATAAGAAAGATAAATAACTATATCAACGATCTAAAAAAGAAATTCCAAATAAGAGATAAAAAGCTTTACGAAGACACTTGTATAAAAAATAATAAACCTATAGATTTTAAAAATATGCCAACATCTAAAGAGGTCTATCTTCTTAATAATTTTAAATGGCTCATATTACAAAATGTAGAAAATATAGACTATCAAAGTAATGTTAGATACAACCACAAATTAAAAGCTTATTTAAATACTTATGACTATGAAAAAATGTTTTTCCAATTGGACGATAATCTTATACAAATCAGACGTCTAAAAGAAAAATATATCGAGTTTAATAAAACCAAAGAAAGGAATCTAGAAAAAATCAATACTCTCTTAAGCTATATTATTGATTGTTATTCTCATTCAACATTAATCATGTTTAAAGAATTTCCTGAATTATTAAAAGATCATAAACAAGAAATCATCAATTCATTTATTTATATAACTGATAATAATGGAAATGAACGAAGACTATCTAACGGGCCTATGGAAGGATATAATAGGACTCCTAAAGATTTCAAAAGAAATTCAAGAGGATTAAGCAATTTTGAATATGCAAGAAGTAGATTGATTTGGGCTAACAGGAAAAACGAACCTATTTTAGCCACTCCTAAATCAAAAAAAGAAGTATATAAATTTAAAAAATAACTTGTTAAATGTATCTAGACAAAATTAAAGGAACAACCTATTTGATTGTTCCTTTAAACTTATTTTCTATGAATTTTTAGGTTGCCCCCTAAAGTGCCCCCTAACTTTCAACAGGGTTTTCTTAAAACCCCTAAAGTTGTCCCCTAAATAATTTGGCTTTCCCCCTAAATTATTTGGTTACCCCCCGTTTTTGCGTTATAGAAACTATTTTTAAAAACTATTTATTCGTTACAGCCCCTTACTCTCCAAATGAAATTCCCATTAATTTAGCATTTTTAACAACTTCACCAGCAGGATCAACATACTTTAACTTTCCTGCTGTTTCTTGTAAAGGAATTGCTTTTACTTCAGTTTTATCAAGTATAATCAATTTTCCATAATCATGATTTAAAATCAATTGTGCTCCTGCAATTCCAAAACGTGTTGCCATTAAACGATCATAAGAACAAGGATTTCCACCTCGTTGAATATGTCCAGCACATGAAACACGTATTTCACTATCAATATATTCTCCTAGCTCTGTTGCTATTTCATAAGCAACAGACATACCATTTCTACTAGCAACTTTTGCTTTATATTTTTTCTTTGATAATAAACTATCAGCCTCACTAATAGCTCCTTCAGCACAGGCAATAATCGTATAATTTTTTCCATTCTTTTGATTTTCTTTAATCTTTTTTACAACTGCCTTAATATCATAAGGAATTTCTGGTAATAAAATCACATCTGCATGACTTGCAATACCAGCAGCTAAACAAATATGACCTACACGATGTCCCATAATTTCTACAACAAAAACACGATCATGGCTTTTAGCTGTTGTTTGAATTTCATCTAAATAATGAGTTGCAATATCTACTGCACTTTGAAATCCAAAAGTATAATCTGTTCCCCACGTATCATTATCAATCGTCTTAGGTAAACCAATAACATTCAAGCCTTCTTGACTTAACATATTTGCTGATTTTAAAGAACCATTTCCTCCTAAAACAACTAATCCATCTAATTTTAATTTCTTATATGTTTTTTTCATTGCTTCAACTTTATCAAAGCCATCTTCAATAACACGCATTTTTTTAAAAGGACAACGTGAAGTTTTTAAAATTGTCCCACCAACATTTAAAATATCCTCAAAATCAGTAGGTGACATTTTTTTATAATCCCCATACATTAATCCTCTATAACCTTTAAAAAAACCAATTAATTCAATATCTTTATCTTGACGATAAAGTGTTTTTGCAAGTGAAGCCATTGTTGCATTTAAAGCTTGACAATCTCCACCACTTGTTAAAATTCCTATTTTCATAAAAACCTCCTATTTAACATCATTTTTAAAAAAGTATTCTTGACTATTCATTAATGCCTTTTTATTTTTTATCTTCTTGTATTTACCATTATTTTCTAAACGTGATGCTTTAACATTATCATTTAGCATACATTCAAACATCATAAGTAATTTATGTTTCAATTTACTATCTAAAACAGGCGCTGCCACCTCAACTCTTCTTTCCAAGTTTCTAGTCATTAAATCCGCTGAAGAAATATAAACTTGAGGATTTGTTTTTCCAAATATATAAATTCTTGAATGTTCAAGATATCTTCCTACAATAGAAATTACCCTAATATTTTCAGTATACCCTTCTACACCTGGAATAATACAACAGATACCTCGTACAATTAAATCAATTTTAACACCTGCTTGAGAAGCTTCTACTAATTTATCAATCATTTTTTTACTTGTTACTGCATTACATTTAAAGCCTATATAAGCTTCTTTTCCTTCTTTAGCTAAAGCAATTTGTTCATCTATATAAGTAAAAATATGAGATAACATACAATGAGGTGCAACCATTAATAAATCTGTATGATTTTCTGTTTCTCCTAAACATAAATGATTAAAGACACCATTGATTTCTTCACCTATTTCATACTTAGATGTCATTAAAGATAAATCTGTATATAATTTTGATGTCTTTTCATTATAATTTCCTGTTCCAATTTGACTAATATAATTAATATCTCCACTATTTTTATAAGTAATCAAACATAATTTAGAATGTACTTTAAGTCCATCTAATCCATAAATAACACGACATCCTGCTTCTTCTAAACGTTTTGACCAACCAATATTATTTTCTTCATCAAAACGTGCACGTAATTCAACTAAAACAACAACCTCTTTACCATTTTCAGCTGCTTTAATTAAAGATTTTACAATTTTAGAATTTTTAGCAACACGATATAACGTCATTTTAATACTTACAACATTTGCATCATGACTTGCTTCATCTAGTAATCTTAAAAATGGTGACATGGATTCAAAGGGATATGTTAATAAAATATCTCTTTTTAAGATTTGTTTAATCATTGGTACTTTATTTTCAACCATGGCATTATTACGAGATTCTAATCTCTTATAAAATAATTGAGGTTGTATATATTTCAAATGATCTCTTAATTCACCTACAAAACCAAAATCTAATGGTGAATTACTTACAAAAACTTGATTTTTCTTTAAATTTAAGAAATTCATTAACATTAATACTTCTAATTCTTCTAATCCTGGAGACATCTCTAATCTCATTGGAGATAATCTTCTTCTTTATTTAATCAAAGTTTCCATCATTTCACGATAATCATCATGACCATCCAATGAATGATCATCTTCATCAATATCAGCACTTCTTGTTACTCTAATAAGAGCTTTACTTTTTACAGTATATTTAGAAAAAATACGTGATACAAAATGTAAAATAAGATCTTCCACTAAAATAAACTGACCTGGTTGACTAGGAAGTTCTACTAATCTTTCATCCATAGCATTTGCACAAGAAACAATTCCCATTTTACGTTTTCCTTTTTTGGATTCTAGACGTACGACAACATATTCTTCTCTATTATTAAGAAATGGAAAAGGTTGTCTTTTAGAAATAACTTGTGGTGATATCAAAGGCAATAATTCTCTTTCAAAATATTCTTCAAAATAATGTCTGTCTTCTTTATTTGTAATATCTTTATATTTTATAATTGACCAATGGTATTGTTTTAATTCCTCCATTACTTGAAAATATATTCGATCTTTCTTTTTGTTTAAAAATGCTGCTCTTTTTAAACAAGCTTTTAATTGTTCTTCACCAGTCATTAATGTCTTATTATCTTTTGAATCAGGATAAAATAACATCTGATCATAAATAGAACCAATACGTACCATAAAAAATTCATCTAAATTTGTTTGAAAAATAGAAATAAAACTCAATTTTTCAGCTAATGGTACTTGAGGATCTTTTGCTTGCATTAACACACGATCATTAAACTTCAACCACGATAATTCCCTATTTTCTTTATAAACACTCATAGTATATTACCTCCATATCTACTTACATTATACTCTTTTCATTCGTTTACAAATAATTTTTTGCCTTTTTATTTTATAATTTTTAATTCGACATAAACTATCAAGATTATGTAAATTTTTTATCATTCACCGTGGTTTTAAAAAAAGGTTGTAATCTTTATAAATAGTCAAGCTATTCATTCATTACAACCTTTTAATATTATTTATCTTCTAATAAAACTTCACCATTAGATTCAATAATTTCTTTATAACGATAATAAGAATCTTTAAGTTTTCTTTCTAAAGTACCATGACCATCATTAAAACGATCCACATAAACAAAACCATAACGTTTTTTCATTTCTCCTGTACCAGCAGAAACAACATCAATTGGTCCCCAATATAAATATCCACGACAATCAACACCATCTTCAATTGCTGCATTGACATTTTTTAAATGTTCTTCAATATAATGAACTCTAAAATCATCATGAATTTCACCTTTATCATCAATATTTTCATCTAAACCAACACCATTTTCTACAATTAATAATGGTAAATGATAACGATCATATAAAACATTTAAAGTATAACGTAATCCTACTGGATCAACAGCCCATCCCCAAGGTTGAGGTGCTTTATCTTTAAGATATGGATTATCTCTACAAGTAAGACCACCAGTATCTACTTTTAAATTCACATCTCGATCAAATGTTGTAGAACGATAATAACTAAATGATAAGAAATCAACTGTATTTTCTTTAATTAATTGTAATTCTTCATCACTAAATTCTACAGTTACTTGATCTTCTTTCCATACTTTCTTTAAATAAGTTGGGACAATACCTAAACAGAAAGGATCAGCCATAAAGAAAATATTCATTCTTTGAGCATCTAATGTACCTACAACATTTAAAGGATCACAGTTATATGGATAAGTAGCTACTGAAGAAGCAGTCATCATACATCCAATTTGATAATCTTTACTGATTTCATGTCCTAATTGTACAGTTTTAGCATTAGCAATTAAAATATTATGATAAGCATCCCATTGATCTTGTTTTGTAGTTGAACCAATTGGATCACTTGGATCTTTAGGATCTTTAATTGTTAAAACCCCACCAGCTACAAGTGGCATTCTAAATAAAGCATTGACTTCATTAAATGTAAGCCAGAATTTAACTTTTCCTTTATAACGAGTAAAAACAGTTTTTACATAACGTAACCAAAATTCAATCAATTGAGGATTAGACCATCCACCATATTCAGTAATTAAATGTAATGGTGTTTCGTAATGTGATAAAGTAATTACAGGTTCCATTCCTAATTCATTCATACATGCAAACATATCATCATAATAAGCAAGACCTGCTTCATTTGGTTCTAATTCATCTCCATTAGGAAAAATTCTTCCCCAAGCAATTGAAGTTCTAAAACTATTGAATCCCATACCTTTCATTAATTTTAAATCTTCACGATAACGATGATATCCATCTACAGCATCATGTGATAAATAAACTTTATCTGGATTTAATGACATTTCATATTTTTTCTTATTTTCATCCCATTTAATACCAGGATCTTTAGACATAATTCCTACAAGTACATCTGTAACGTTTGGTTGTTTACCATCTTCCAACCAAGCACCTTCATATTGATTAGCAGCAATAGCGCCACCCCATAAAAAATCTTTTGGAAAACTCATTTTCTCTACCTCCGTTTATCTAGCTGTATTATAGCACTTACAAAATACAAGATTTACTCGTTTAATATTTTGAAAAAAGTAAAAAAGAAGAATCATTGATTCTTCTTCTAATACTTATAGAAACCTTCTCCAGAAGCCATTCCTAATTTTCCCTCATCAATATATTTCTTTAACATCTTAGCCATACCTTTAAAATTATAAGGTGCTAAAAATGATGGAACTTTCAAATACATTGAAACTATATTATATGCTGTTGTAAGTCCTACTGTATCTAATATTTGGAAAGGTCCTTTAGGAGCACCTGTACCAAGTGTCCATGCTTTATCAATACTTTCAGGATCACTTATACCATTAACATACAAATCCATTCCTGAAAATAATAAAGGAACAAGCATCGAATTTAATAAATAACCAGATTTTTCTTTTCTTACAGGTAATGGTATCATTCTTATTTCTTTAGCAAACTCCATAATTATATCAAAATATTTTTGATCTGTTTGTTTTTGTGCCATGACTTCTGTCATATTATTTTTCCAAATACTATTAGCAAAATGCAACGACAAATATTTATCTGGTCGTTTTGTATATTTAGCAAACTTAGATGGTAATAATGTAGATGAATTTGTGACAATAATTGTTTTTTCAGGTAACAAATCCGCCATTTTTTTATAAATATCTATTTTTTGTTCAACATTTTCTGCCATAGATTCAATAATCAAATCTGCATCACTAACAGCTTTATTTAAATCTAATTCTAGTTTGATATTTTCATAAGCAAGATTTGCTTTTTCTAAACATTTATCTTTATCAAAATCTTCATAATCACTAATACCCATAGCCCAATTTTGTGGTGTCTTTCCTTCATCACTATCCATCAAAGTAATTGTATCATGATAAACCTCTTTTAAATGATCTAATTTAGGCTGACATCTTCCTATACTTCCCTCACTTCTAAGCCAAATCGTTACATCAAAACCACAATAAGCTGCTTGATAAGCAATTTGACTTCCTAAAACGCCTCCACCAATAACAACAACATTTTTAATTTCCATAAATCATACCTCCTACCTTTATTTTAACATTTTGTTAAAATATTCACAAAAGTTATTTTTACTTTTAGTTTGAACTTCATAGATAAAAAAAGAGTCCTTTTAAGGCAATGTCATTAAGTTAAGACTTTTTTAAGAGAATTTCTATATTTTATAAAATATGGGGGTTCTTTTTTTTATCTATTGACATGACTTTGATTTTGTGCGGCTTATAATGAATATTCTTTATATTCATTATAAGCCCTTTTTAGTAGGTGTATTTTTCAAAGGAGGATATTATCTATGTCAAATAAAAATACTAAAATTGCCTACTATTCCCCAAAGTGGATTTCTCGTCGCTTGGATGATGTTATCGATTCTACTGTAGAGTCTATTGGATGTTTTTGTGTTGATCCGGTTTCTAATTTTACCAGAAGCCGTATTCTTACTCCCAAGACACTTATTAAATTTATTTTAGGTTTGCAGGCTCACTCTTTGCCAAGTGAAGTTTCTGATTATTTTACTTCTTCAGATACTGATATCCCATCAGTATCTGCTGTTTCACAACGCCGTGACCTGTTGTACCCTGAAATTTTTAAATCTATCAACAGAAGATTTCTTTCTTCCATTGATAATCTGTCCACATTGAATGGTTACTATATTCTTGCACAGGATGGTTCCGATATCAATCTGCCCTTTTTACAGGATGATACTCAAATCTCTTATGGTCAGGATTCTATTGTTTGTCAATATCATCTGAATGCCTTGTATGACTGTATCAATCATGTATTTTGGGAATCAAGAATTGATCTGCCAACCAAAAAAAGTGAAGTAAGCGCACTGATTGATTTTATCAATCACCGTAATTATCCTGAAAATTCAATTATTACAGCTGATAGAAACTATGAAAGTTACAATCTCATGGCTCATTGTATTGAAAGTAATCAAAAATTTGTATTCAGAGTTAAGGATATCGATACGAAAAAAGGAATTTTGACATCTCTATCCCTACCCGATGAAATATTTGATATTACTGTTACTCGTACGCTTACAAATGTACAAACAAATGAAGTCAAGAAAAATGAAAACAATCAATTTGTATTTGTTCCTTCAACTTCTGTTTTTGATTATCTCGATGCCTGTAATCGTTTCTATGATCTTAGTTTTAGAATCATAAGATTTAAAATAGCTGGTGATAAATATGAAACATTGGTTACCAATCTTGATGAAAATGAATTCAAATTAAGTGATTTCAAAGATCTTTACCATCTTAGATGGAATGAAGAAACGGCATTCTATTATCTCAAATACGCAGTTGGCATGCTTTATTTCCATTGTAAAAAAAGGCAGCATATACAGCAGGAAATATACGCATCAATTTTATTTTATAACTATGCAAATTTGATCATTCAAAATATAAAAAAGAAGATGGAGATTAAAAAGACAAAGTACATATACAACATCAATGTAAGATCAGCATTGACCAACATAAGAAACTATTTTCGTAATCAAATAAAAGAATCCATCCTGATCAGAAACATAAAAAAATATCTGACCCCATCAAGGCCAGATAGAAACGTTCAACGTTCTATAAAACGACAATCACCAAGAGCGTTAAATAATAGAACAAGTTGACAGAGTTATTCTAACATAATTTTTTCTAGATATCACAAATTTTTTTGAGCCTAGACACTGGTTCTTTTAAAGTGCGTCAAAAATAAGATAATAAACCAAATTATTTAGGATAAAACAAAAAGAACAGAACATAGAAATATGTCTGTCCTTAACTTAACATAAATAGAACTGTCTTTTGTACAATGCCACCTTAACTTAATGACATTGCCTTTTAAGGACTCTTGACTTCTATTCAGCTTTTGTTGAATTTACTTCTTCAAACATTTGAGGAATAACATGTTTATCTTCTTTATTTTTATATTTGAAATAAACAATTGTTAAAATTGAACATACAATTAAGATTCCTGCAAAGACTGCAAATTCAACTGAAAGAGATGGAGCAGTCATACTAATTGTTTTTCTGAATCCATCTACACTATAAGTATATGGAACAAATTTATGAATAGCTTTGTAGATAGCTGGACCTGTATCTAATGGATATGTACCAGCAGAACCACCTAAGTTAATAATCATAAATACAAGTAATAAGAAGTCTCCAATAAATCCAGTTGTTAAACTTAACAACATGACAAGTGACATGAATGCCGCCGATACAAGAATTGCAAGTAAATAAGTTAAACCTAAATTAACAGGTTCAAAACCATTGATAAGTCTTAAAGCTGTTACCATTGCAATTGCAGCTAATGTAGAAACTGTATACATAACAGTTGCTTTACTTGCCCAATATTTTAAAGCATTTTCAGCTTTTTTAATACCATGTCTAATTGGATACATTAAAGCAAAGGCTAAGCATGTTACATATAAACCAACTGACATCATATATGGAGCCATTGCATGACCATTATTTTCAACTTTTGAAATTTCTTTATGACTTGTTTCAACAGGTGTAGCAACCATATCAGTTGTTTTATCTGTTGAATCTATCTTACTTTCTTCTGCACCAGATTTTAAGGCATCATTTAAAGTTGTAACACCATCTGCAGCACTTTTAATACCATCACCTAAAGTATCAGAACCAGCTGCTAATTGACTAGCACCATCACTAATTTGACCAGCACCAGAAGATAATTGGTTAGCACCATTCATTAATGTTGAATTATTGCTTACTAATGTTGAAGTACCTGCAGATAATCTATCAATACCACTTGTTAGAGCTCTAATACCTTCAGTCAATGAAGGAACATTACTATTTAATGAAGAAGTTCCTTGTGCTAAAGCAGAAGCTCCACTTGTTAAAGCGGTATTATTTGTAGTAATTGTTGTTAAACCACTTTGTAAAGTAGTAACACCACCCATGTAAGATTGTACACCAGCATTTAAGTTTTGAGCACCACTAGCAAGTTGAGAAACATATTGTTTTAAACCTGCTTGTTGAACATTACCATTTGCATCACTTACACCATTAATTCCTGCATTTAATTGTTGCACACCAGTATTTAAATGTTGTGCTCCTTGATCTACTTGATTAGCACCACTTACTAATGCTTGAATTTGTTGAGTAGATTCAGTTGATGAAAGCGAACTAGCTAATTGTTCTCCACCATTCGCTAATTGTTGATAAGTAGCTAATAATGTTTGTAAAGTACTTGCATCAACATTTTGCATCAATGCTTGGAATTGAGCAGTACTTAATTTACTAAAGTCTGTTGTACCAAAACTTTGTTGCATTAAAGCAGTCAATTGAGCATTAACAGCTTTATTACCATTAATAAGAGATTGTCCAGCTGTAGCTGCACTAGATAATTTACCAGCTAATGTTTGAACACCTTTATTTAATGCTGAAGTACCTGTTACTAATTGAGCACTTCCACTTGCTAAATCTGAACTACCTTTTGATAAAGTTGTACTTACTGAGGAATTAACACTTGTTAATCCTTCAGATAATGCTGTAGCTCCAGCAGTAATAGCATCATTATTAGCAACTAATTGATTTGCACCATCTAAAGCTTGGCTTACACCACTTGTATATTGATTAATTCCAGTATTAAGTGATTGTGCACCACTATTTAATTGACTAATTCCATTAGCTAATGCAGGAGTTGCACTACCTAAAGAGTTCATACCAGTTTTTAATTGATAAACTCCATCATTTACTGTAACAACCCCATCAGTATAATCTTTTAAACCATTTGTTAAAGTATTTGTTCCATCTTTAAATGTTAAAGAACTGCTTGCTAATACTTTTAAATTATCACTAATTGTTTTGTTACCATCTTCTAATTGATTCATTCCATCAGATAATTGTTGAGTACCATCACTTGCCTCAGCAAATCCATCTGACATTGTTCCAATTGAAGTAAAGATTGTTTCCGCATATGTCTTAGTAACTGATGATGAAACTTCAGCTTTAATTTTAGCGATTGCTGAATCATCCATCTTTGATGCAACATAGTTTGTACCAGGATTTGTTGTATAATTTAAAATCATCTTTTTAGGATTTTTATCCAACAAAGTTGTTGCATTCTTTGAAAAATTACTTGGAATCGTAATGACCATATAATAGTCACCATCTTTTAGTCCCTTATTTGCTTTTTTAGCACTTACAAAATGAAAATCTAACGAATCGTTGTCTTTTAATTTATCGACTAGTTGACCACCAACATCTAATTTCTTATCGTTGTATTCAACTGCCTTATCTTTATTAACAACAGCGACAGGAAGATCTCCACTGTTACCATATGGATCCCACATAGATCCAAGGAAGACAACAGTGTAAATACTAGGAATAAGGATAAGAGCGACTAAAACGATTTGAATCCAATGGTTTTTTAAAATGTTTTTCCACTCTTGCTTAATCATAAATATCCTTCTTTCTATCTTCTATAGATATTTTACATCCATAGATATATAATATCTATAGAGTATTATAATTTTTTCAATACAAAAGTCAACATTCTTACATACAAAATATAAAAAATTAAGTATAATAAAAAAAGGGAAGGGATTACAAATGAGAATTAGAAAGAGTTTTGAACAAGCAATTTGTATTTTATTACTTATTGGCACAAGCGAAGGACCACTTAAAAGTCATGAATTAAGTAAAATGTTAGATGTTTCTGATTCATATTTAAAAAAAGTAACAAGACAGCTTGTTGTTGCTGGTTTGATTACTTCTAAGGCTAGTAAATTAGGTGGCTTTATTTTAAATAAAAAAATGAATGATATTTCTTTTTTAGATATTTTTGAAGCAATTGAAGGAAAAGAAAAATTTATTGAAACAACACATTTAGTAGATAAAGTTTTTGATCCAGCATTAAATGTACAACATACCGAAGATATCATTATCAATCATTTAGATGCCGCTGAAAATCAATATAAACAAAAGCTTAAAGAAATCAATCTTGGTGAAATCACAAATTATGTTCATCAAAATTCCATCTAAAAGCAGGCTTGGGAATATGGTTCCCTTAATAAGCCTGTTTTTAATTAGATCTATTTATTAAATAATAATTCTAATAAATGAATACCATTTCCTTTTCCTAAAAGAATTCCTTTTAAGCATCGATTACAAACACAAATAATTTTCTTATTATCAAATTGTTGCACATATTCTCGCATATATTTTTCTTGTACTTCTTGAGGGTAATGTGATAAATGTGTATCGTCTAATTCTTTTGTTTCATAGTGGAGTGTTCCACAAAAAATAGAATTTTCTTTATTATTTTTTATTTCAATAACTTCAATATTCATTTTCTTTAAAAGACTTCTAACAGCATGATGTACTTCAGGATGATTTCTATCACGAAAACAATCTTGTAAATACATTTTTTGTCCATGATAATCAGGAAAATCAAAATTATCTAATTGATCAAAATATTCCCAAACAGACATGGTCTTTACTTGATTCTCTATTTGTTTTCTACAAGCTTGACAAACATATAAACCAATATCATCCTTTTTAAATTCTCTTTTATCAATTCTACAACATTTTGCAATCGGCATTTGTTTTTCAAAATAATCCTTTACTTTTTTCGCTGTTTGAAGATGCATTGTAGCAAAATTACAACTTGGATAATAAATATACATATTCTTTCCTCCTATAGCATTTGAATCAACACTTCACTGATTCCTGCAAGAATCATGACTAAAATAGGATTCAATTTATATTTTCTAAGCAATATTAAACAAATAACAAAAACAATCATTGCATGATATCTTAAATAAGATATCCCAATAATAGATTCTTTAAAAAATGAAGAAATTAAAATACTTATACCACTAATTGCAATCATCGAAACAACTGCTGGTCTTAAATAAGCTAAGATTGTTTTCATCACTTCCAAATTTTTATATTTTACATATAAATAAGCAAGTATTGAAACAATCACACATGAAGGTAAAATACATCCAAGTGTTGCAATCAATGCTCCTGGTAAATGAGCAACATATTGTCCTACGAAAGTAGAAGAATTAACTGCAATTGGGCCAGGTGTCATTTGAGAAATTGTAATAAGATCTGTAAATGTATTTTGACTGATCCAATGATATGTAGAAATTACTTGTTGACTAATAAGTGGTAAAGCTGCATATCCTCCACCAAAGCTTAATAAACCTATTTGAAAAAAGGCCCAAAATAATTGTAAATAGATCATGCTTTTTCCCTCCTCATTACTAAATCAATAATAGCAAGTAAAATACATCCTAAAATAATGTACATAATATTAATATTAAAGAAATAATTTAAAACAAATGAGACAATCATGATTAAAATATTTCTACCCTGATGTTCATCCATAACACTTAAAGCCATATCATAAACAACACTTACAATAATTGCTCCAATTCCTGCACGCATTCCAAGTAACATCGCACTTATAATTTTATTCGTAATAAATATTTTATAAAAATAAGCTATCACACTAATGATCACAATTGGAGGAATAATTGTTCCTATCACACAAACAACAATCCCTAAAATGCCTGCCATTTTATATCCTAAAACAATAGCTCCATTAACAGCTATTGCTCCTGGAGCACTTTGTGCAATCGCTACTAAATCCAACATTTCTTTTTCATCAATATAATGGAGCTGATCCACAAATCTTTCTTTTAATAAAGAAACAATCACATAACCTCCACCAAAAGTAAATGCTGATAAATAAAGTGTTGAGGTAAACAACTCCATTAATAATTTTCTTTTTTCCTTCATTTCTATCACCTATTTCATCTTAATACACATTGATTCATCTGTAAAATATTATATAATTATATTATACATAGGTATTTACCTATATAAGGAGGTATTATGACATTTCGACATCTAGAAATCTTTATGAGTGTTTATCAAAATCAAAGTATTACCAAAGCATCCAAAGAATTACACATTAGCCAACCTTCTGTTTCATTAGCTATTAAAGAATTAGAGAAAAAATATCAAACACCCTTATTTGATCGTATGAACCGTCAAATTTATCCTACAGAAAAAGCTCATCTTTTATATAATCATTCTTTACAGATTCTTTCATCTCTTGAAAATATGGAGAATGAAATGTATGAAGATCATTTAGAAAATATATCTTTTGGTTGTAGTGTTACTATGGCACAAGTTTTTTTGCCTCATTTATTAAAGAAATTAAAGAAACTATATCCAACCATTCATTTTCATATTATTGTTAATAATCTTGAATATATAGAAAATTTACTTTTAAAAAATGAACTTGATTTTGCTTTAATTGAAACAACACCACTTCATCAATTAAAAAAAATTGCTTTCTATCAAGATGAACTTGTTATTGTTGTTCATCAAAAGCATCCTTTATTAAAATCAAAAAATTTAAAAGAATTAGAGCATTTTGATTATTATTCACGTGAAAAAGGAAGTTCTATTTATGAACTTGTTCATAGTTATTTTATAAGTCATGATTTAGGTATTGTGCCAACTATTGAATGTACAAATCCACATGCTTTAATTGAACTTGTTAAACAAAACGATGGTTTTACGATTCTTCCTTATTCTTTAGTTAAAGAAGCAAATGAAGTATCTTATTTAAAAAGTAATGATTTTCAAATACAAAGAACTTATCATATTGTCATGCACAAAGACAAAAAACTTCTTCCTCTCTATCAAGAAATATTTGAGCTTATTAAAAAGGAATAATGACCAAAAATCATTATTCCTTTTATTATTTAGCTTTAATTGCCCAACGCATTTTTGTTGATTTAGCTCTTGAATTTCGATGACATTCTTCTTTAGTAGGGCGAATTACATTTCGACATACATCTTCATAAACGCCACTATTTTTCATTTCTTTAAAAGCCTTTTTAACAATACGATCTTCACCTGAATGGAAAGTTAAAATAGCTACTTTTCCTCCTGGTTTTAAGATAGTAGGAAGTTTTTCAACAAATTCATATAAAACTTCAAATTCTTGATTTACTTCTATTCTTAAAGCTTGAAAAACTCTAGCTGCTGTTTTATTAACAATATCTTTTCTATTTCTATCTTCTATAAAATTTAATGTTTTATCAATAATTTTATAAAGTTGACCTGTTGTTTCTACTTCCATTCCTGAACGAATAAATGAATAAATATTTCTAGCTAGAATATCTGCATAAGGTTCATCTGAATTTTCTACTAAAATATTTTCAAGTTCTTCTTTAGATAGTTCTTTTAAGATTTCAGAAGCTGGTCTTCCAGCTTTGGGATTTAATCTTAAATCTAATGGTCCTTCTTTTTTATAAGAAAATCCTCTTTCAGGATTATCTATTTGCATAGATGAAACACCTAAATCAGCCAATACAAAATCAAACTTTCCATATTTTTCACTTACTTCATCAATATTTCTAAAATTTGTTAAAATCGATGTGAAAATATTTTCATCAAATCCTTTATTTCTTAATCTTTGTGTTGTCTTTTCAATTTCAATTGAATCAATATCTAATCCATAAACATGACCTTGACCTTCTAATTTTTCTAACATTTTAGAAGTATGACCGCCATAACCTAATGTACAATCTAAACCAACTTGTCCTGGTTGAATATCTAAAAAATCTAAAATCTCATCAACCATAATAGAAATATGCATTCCTGCTGGTGTACTTCCTTTAGAAATAACTTTTTCAATCGTTTCTGGATATTTTTCTGGATTTAATTCTTTATATTTATCTTCAAAATTTCTAGGGTGTGTCCCTTTATATCTTTTTCTTCTTTTATGTATTTGTTCACTCATAATTATTCCTCATTCTTTTTACTATTATAATATAACGAATAATTGTCTAATAAACAATAAAGAAATAAGATATTATTTTTGAAGTGCATTTCTCTTTTTCATTTCATTACGATAAAATTTCATAAAAATAAATAATATCATAATACTTATTATCGAAAATATTATTAATAACATAGAAGGCATAACATATGTATTTGTATGACTTTGAACACTACCAATAATTACAGGGAAAAAAGCTGCCCATATTGCTTGTGTACTTAATATTGAATAATTAAGAGAAAATGTACGATGTCCAAATAATTCTCTCATTACAGATGGAATAGAAGTTGCATTACATCCATATGAAATTAATAATAAAGCTGCTCCAATAATATAGATGATTATATTTTTTGAAGATAATCCTATAAAAATAAAGATTGTTGACATAAGGGTTCCTAAAGATACAAGAATCAAACTTTTAATAACACCTAATTTATCAAAGAAAAATCCAAAAATAAATCTTGCAAAACCATTACAAAATGATACTAAAGAAACAACTGTTGCTGCTAAAGCAGCACTTATACCGATTGTTTCTGTCATCATTGGAGCATTATGATTTAATATACATAAACCAACTCCTGGAAGAATCACAATGATAAGATAATAAATCCAAAACATGGGCATTTTAACCATATCAGCTGTAATGACATTATAATCTTGTTTTCCTTCATGACGATTTCTTTGAGGCAATAAATCTATTTCTTTCAAGTTTGGATCACCTACATAAAATCCAAGTAAAAATAAACCGCATCCACAAACCATAGCAACCATTCTAAAAGCAATTACAATTCCATGATTTTCAATATTGAACTAATCATTGGTCCAAAAACAGCAGTCGATAAAGCATATCCCATTAATAATAAACCTGTTGCTGTTTTTTCTGGCATCCATAAAGGACAAGCTGAAATAACACAATTATATCCCATTCCTACAATGATTCCATAAGATGCATACAACATATAAATATTTGTAGAAATACTTGTTAAATAAAAACCAATTCCAATTAATATTCCTGATATTTTGATAATATGAGAAAATGATATTTTTTTACTCAAAATTCCTGTAAGAATACTACCTACAGAGAAAAACAAAGTATTGATCGTAAACGCGAATGATGTTTGACTTCTTGACCATCCATTTAACGTTTCAATTGGTACCACAAATAAACTCCAGGCAAGAGTCACTCCTAAACATAAACAACATAAAAAACCTGCTATTAATTTTAATATTCTTTTTCTTTTGATATTCATTTTATTTTTTCCTTTCAAGATGCATATACATCTTAATTAATAAAAAAAATAAATGTGAGCACTTTCAAAAATTGAAAAAAAAGATAAAGTCAAATGACTTTATCATTAAATATTTGCAGCTTGTTTATTTTGATACTTTTCATAAGAAATAAGAAAAGGTGTATAAATAACAATAGAAACCACAATTAAGATAGCTTGTGTAATTGCACCAAAAATACTTGCTCCTGTTGCTAGAAAACCAAAGATAATTGGTGGTGTTGTCCAAGGAACTGTTAAACAAGCTACTGGACAGAATCCAATAATAGTAAGTATATATCCGATTACAATATTAATAAGTGGTGTTATTACAAAAGGAATACCTAAAATTGGATTTAATACAAGTGGAATACCAAAAATAACTGTTTCATTAATATTGAATAATCCTGGTACTAGTGATAAAGAAGCAATTGCTTTATTATCATCACGTTTTGAGAAAATCAATATCGCAACAACAAGTCCTAGTGTTGCTCCTGCACCACTGAATTCCCCACACATTTGTAAAAAATACATATTAATAACATTTTTAGGTGTTTGACCTTTACTAAAAGCTTCTACATTTTCAAGTGCTAAAGGTGTAAATAAAGATTCTTTAACAGCAGCTAACATATTAGCACCATGAATTCCTACTAGCCAAAATAACCCAAGTAATAAATAGATGACAAGAACACCTGGAATTGTTGCACCAATAGAGCCAAGTGGTCCTTGAATACCATTTTTAATCACATCGTTTAAGTAAAGTCCTGTTAAATGATAACAAGCAGACCCTATACATGATGTCACAATAAGTGTAAGTGTTGCTGGTATTAAAACTTCAAATGCTCGTGCAACACCAGGTGGTACTTGATCTGGCATTTTAATTTTTAAAGCATCTTGTTTTTCAAAGAAACAAAACAATTCAACAGATAAGATTCCAATAATCATCCCTGTAAATAAACCTGTTGCCCCAAGTTCATTACTCGCGATTCCCGTAAAAGCTTCTTTAGCGCCTTTAACTACATGTGACGTATTTGTTACTGATAACCATGCTGCAAGTCCTACAAGTCCTGGGATATATCCTGCTTTTTCAGCTGTCATATTCCAAACACCTATTTCTTGAGCAATCCCTAAAGTAATTCCTACTGTAATACAACTAATTGTACAAAAGTTAATGGCTTGAAATGCTGGATTTAAAAAATCTAAAATCATAATTGGTTTAAAAAACATTCCAAGTCCTGTGTCTGCATTTACAAGAACATTACACCATAAAACGCCTACAGCCCCCGCAATTGTAAGTGGCATAAAGTTTTGAAATGCATTTTTAATTGCAGATAAATATTTGTTTTGTCCACACCATGCCCCCACACGGCCTAGAACATCTGCCATCTTGTCCATAAATTTTCCTCCTTCATCCTTACTTCGACTTTTGTCCCCAACAAAAATCTTGATAAAAATATATCACTATGATAAATAATTGTCAACATAATAAAAAAAACAAGGTTTCCCTTGTTAATCTTTAAAATAATAACCAACACCTACTTCTGTCACAATAAAATGCGGATGATTCGTATCTTTTTCTATTTTTCGACGAAGTGTAGCCATAAATACTCTTAAAGCATTTTGATTAGAATGATCTTGATAACCCCAGATTTCTTTTTGAATGTAATTATGTGTTAATACTTTACCTCGATGTTCAATTAAAAGCTTTAAAAGATTAAATTCAATCGGTGTTAAATGAATTTCTTCTTGGTCTATTAATACCTTTCTAGAAATAAAATCAACCTCTAAATAATCCTTTTGATATTTCTTTATTTCTTCATCTTCTTTTTTAGATAATCTTTTAGCTACTCTAATTCTAGCTAGAAGCTCTCCCATATAAAATGGTTTTACAACATAATCATTTGCTCCTAAATCAAGTGCTTTAATTTTTTCTTGTTCTTCTAATCGTGCAGAAACAACAATAATAGGTTTTGATGATATTTTCCTAATTTCTTGAATTACTTCAAGTCCATCAATATCAGGTAATCCTAAATCTAAAATAACAATATCAGGTTGATGACTATAAAAAAGACTCAAAGCTTCATGTCCTTGTGTTGTCATTAAAATACGATATCCTTCTTGTTCAAAAGACATCTGTAGAAAATGAGAAATATATGGGTCATCCTCTACAATCATGATTAAATCATTCATTATACATTCAACTCCTTATCGCTAGGAATAGTAAATATAAAACATGCTCCATCTTTTTCATTCTTTGCCCAAATTTTTCCACCATGAGCTTGAATAATTGCTTTACAAATAGCAAGACCTAATCCTATTCCTTTTTGACTATCATTGGAAACATTAGTATCTGTAACAAATTCTTCAAAAATATCATCTAATATCTTTTTAGAAATCCCTGTACCTGTATCTTTAATCATAAACTGTACTTCATCTTCCAATTTCTTTACATGGATCGTAATTTGATCTTTTTCTTTTGTATACTTGATTGCATTATTTAAAATATTAATAAATACTTGGACCATTAATTTACCATCCACATTAATAAATAATAAATCTTGAGGTACATCCACAACCACATTTCTTTTTTCTAATTCAGGTAAATGTTGAATAGCTTCATAAATCAAATCATCTACAACTTCTAAGTTTTTATGTAAAACTAAATTTCCACTTTCTATTTTAGACATGTTTAAAATATTTTCAACGATTTGAGTAAGCCAATGTGCTTGATCATGTATGTCTTTAGCAAGTGAATAAACATCCTCATTTGTAAGATGTTCTTGATTCATCATAAGCTGACTTGCTCCAACAATTCCTGTAAGTGGTGTTCTTAAATCATGTGAAATACTTCTTAACATACTATTAAGCATATGTTCTCTTTCCATTGCTACTTTTATTTTTTCTTGTTCTAAATAAGTAAGTTCTCTTTCTAAAGCATTTCCTAATTGATTAGCAGCTGCTTTAATGATGATCATTTGATCTTCATTTAAATCTTGTTGACTTAATATTTCAATACTTCCTAAAACACGATTCATTCCTATAATAGGAATTATCTTTTTGCTTTCTTCTTTTACTTCTAAAGAAATATGTGTTTTTATTTGAATACTTTCTTCAATATATTGATTTCCTTTTAATAAAATATATTCGATCCTTGAAACATTCAATAATCTTTCTGATAAGCTATATAATTGTTTAGAAATACTTTCATTCTTTTTAGAAATAATAATTTGTTTTTGAAAACGATCCGTTAAACTACAAGCAATAACAGAAGTCATCAAAAAGAAAAGAATAAGCATAAAATCATTAGGATCACTAATATGAAAATCATAATTAGGATTAATATACAAAAAATTAAAACATAATACACTAACAATAGATGCTAATAAACCATAAAAATATCCTTTAGTAAATGTAGCAATTAATAAAACCCCTACAATAAATACCATTAAAATATTTTCTTTTCCAATCCCCATTGAATTTAAAGTAAGCGAACAAAATAATTCAATCGAAATAATAATACCAAAATAAACTAAATACCTTAATTTTTCTTTCATAAAATCACCAAGATTATCATGACATACATTTTAGAATCATATCAACATCTTTTTTCTTTCCTATGACTAAAAGATGATCTTCTACATTAAAAACATAATCTACCGAAGGTAAAAAATCTGTTTTATTATCTTTTTTTATTCCTATGATATAAATATGAAAAGCTGCTCGAATATTAATTTGTTTAATTGTTTTTCCTAACCATTGACGTAATGCAGGAATTTCATAAATAGAATATTCATTATCCAATTCAACATAATCATACAGATTATCATTACTTACACGCACAGCTAGTTTTTCAGCACTATCTCGATTAGGATAAATAACCTCATCCGCCCCATTTTTTAATAAAAATTTAGCATGTATATCTCTTGTCGCTTGAGAAATAACATACTTAGCTCCTAATTCTTTGAGTAAACTTGTTATTTCCAAACTACTTTGGAAATTAGTCCCAATACAAACAAAACAAATATCAAAATTAGCGACACCAAAACTTTGTAAAACATCTTCATTTGTACAGTCTCCTATTTTAATATTCGAAATCAATTTTGTTAGATCTTTTAAACGAGATTCATCTTTATCTACGATCATCACTTCATTTCCAAGTGAAATCATATTACTTGCTAGATGGTGACCAAAACGTCCCATTCCTATAATTAATACTGTTTTCATAACTCCTCCTATCCAATAGCTATTTTTTCTACTGGATTTTTACAATTTGAAATTTTCTTTTTTCTTGAAAGACTTAAAGCTAAAGTTAAACTTCCTACACGACCACAATACATTAACAAAATAATCACAATTTTAGAAAGCATTGTCAGTTTTCTTGTAATTCCTGTTGAAATTCCTACTGTTCCAAGTGCTGAAAAGATTTCAAAAAAGACATCTTGCATTGGAAGTTGTGGTTGCGTGTCAAAAAGTACAATTGCACTTATAAAAATAAATATAAAATTTATTAAAAAAACAGAACATGCTTTTTTTATTGTTTTACTATCAAAACGACGATTAAATGCATTAGCTTCACTTTTATTGGTCATTGTAGCATATACAAAAATAGTCAAAACCGCAAAGGTCGTTGTTTTAATACCTCCGGCCGTTGAACCAGGACTACCACCAACAAACATTAAAAACATCATTAATAAGCTTGTTGAAGGTTTTAAATGAGAAACATCAACTGTATTAAATCCAGCTGTACGACAAGTTACAGATTGAAAAAATGAAGCTAAAATTGTTTCTTCTTGAGACAATGAAGAAAGTGAATTTTGACATTCAAATAAATAAAATAATACAGCTCCAACAACAATTAAAATGATTGTTGTTAGTAAAACGATTTTTGTTTGTAAAAGATATTTTTTAAACTTGAGTCCTTTTTCATAAATATCTTGCCAAACAATAAATCCCAAGCCTCCTATCATAATTAATACCATGATTGTCATATTAACAATTATATTAGAAGCATAGGGTGTTAATGATCCATATGGTTCTATTGTTCCAAGTAAGTCAAATCCTGCATTACAAAACGCAGATATCGCATGAAAGATTCCTAAATAAATTCCTTTTAATAAACCAAAATCTTCTATAAAAACAAGACTTAAAATAATTGCTCCAATTCCTTCAAATAAAAAAGTCCCTTTTATAATATGTTTAACAAGTTTAACCCCGCCTGCCAACTTTAAAGAATTGACACTTTCTTCAATCAAACCTCTCTGTCTTAAACTAATTTTTTTCTTGAGATAAGTGGCTAGAAAAACCCCAATCGTAATAAAACCTAAACCACCTATTTGAATTAAAAGTAAAATTACAATTTGTCCAAACAATGTCCAATGTGTTGCCGTATCATAAACAACTAAACCTGTTACACAAGTGGCACTTGTCGCTGTAAAAAGCGCATCTAAAAAATCCGTATGATTACTAGAAACAGGTAACAAAAGTAAAAACGTTCCAACTAAAATAACAATTGCAAACCCTAATGCAATGATTTCAACATTTGTTCTTCTTTTGATCATATAAATGTTTTATTAACCTTTCTATGTCTTCTGTTGTTTGTAATAATTCAATATTTTCTTGATATAATTCTTCATACTTTTGTTTGCCAATTAAAGAATAAACTTGGACATCTAACATATCTCTATGAATACGATAATTCATTAATAAGTTATAATAATCATCTTCACAGCATAAAATGACATATTGATAACTTTGTTCAAAGTGATATATTTCTTGTTTTGGTATACATTTGATTGTATCATTTTCATATTTTTTTACCATTTGATACGTTTCATCATAAATAATAAGCATCGTTGGATATTCTATACTTTCTATAAGCTCATCAAAACAACTCATTTGTTTATATCCAATAAATAAAACAGCTACCAAAACTAAGACTAATATAAAATCTATCATAATACTCCCCTCTTTACTTTTATTATAAAATGGGAGGTATTAAGATAGTGTTAAGATACCTTGTATATACATTAATAAAACATAAATAAAAAGGGCTAAGATATTCTTAACCCTACCAATAATCTCGTTGTTGATCGGTAACTTCTAATGTTTTTGTATTCACTAAATAAAAATCAACAAGACTTTGTGTGCTACTTTTTTTTATATACTTTTCTAAAACAATTTCATAATCTTCATCATTATTTTTATATTTATTAAATACAAGAGATAATGTATATTCATCATTTGTACTTACAACTGCATAAGGATAACCTTTAGCGTCATATTGATAATCAAAACAAGGATTGTCTAATTTATTTTGTGCTATTAAAAGATCATACACTTTTTCAAAATAAACTCTTTCAGGATCATTTTCTAAATCAGTAGTATCATTTTCTTGTTCTGTTGTTTCTTGATTTGCTTCTTCTGTTTGATTTTGTGACTCACTTTCATTTGTATCCTCATTACTTGTTTGAGAGTTAGACATTTCAAAAGGGTCTGGAGCAAAGTAAAATTTTAAATCTCTATCATTAGAAAGCTCATAGACTTTAATATCTTTTTGTTTTTCTAAAATATAAATAAAGTAATAATCTTTTTTATATTTAAAATAAAGCATATGATTATTGATCCTATGCAATTTTACTATTTCAGATGAACTATTTTTTTCAAAATAAGCATTCCCATCGCCAACAATCAAAGTATAGTGTGTTGAAATGTATGTTTCTAAATAAGTTTGATTTTTAATTTTAGAAATGAATTTATCATTTTTAGCTTCATTTTCTAAAGAAATAACTTTCATTTTTTGATTTTCTAAAATATAGAGCACACTTTGATAATCTCCTACTTCTGCCTTATTTGAAACATTCTTTATTTGTCTTTCAAATTTTCCATAACCTTTTTTATACTGACTATAAAGTGTAAGCTTTTGATTTTGTCGTGTATAAGCCATGTCATTATCTAAACGATGAATATCATTACTCATAACAAAAGGTAAGGCAATATAGAATACAATCAATAATAAACTTACATAAAGACCTATTCCTTTTTTAAACTTCTTCGCTACAAAAAAGATAAGCGCCACTCCTAGTATAATACTTGTTATTTGAATAATAGGTATAAGAATTGTTGAAAGTGAAATCATTTCAACATGATTTAGATAACTATAAATACTTCCTAATACAAGATTACCTAAACTTAATGAGAAAAATACAAAAAGAAATGCAAAACAGCTAACAAATAATTTCTGTTTTCTTCCATTAATTGGTTTTTTATTCTTCACAAATTGATTTAAATAATCATAAAGATTTTCATCTTTTTCTATCACAATAGAATAATCTATAAAATTTAAAGTTATTGTTTCTTTTGAAAGAACATAATTTTCTAGATCCTTCATTTCTATAAACATATTATTATAAAAAAAGCGATTATTTTCATCAATATAAACTAAATCATAGCCTAATATCTTTTTCTTTCTTCTAAAATTTAAATTGATAATTACCATAGAAGCTACAAAAAGAATAATCCATACATAATCAAATCCATATAAAATACTTTCTATTGCAAAAACTAATAATAAGACATATAAAGATAAAATGGTTAATTGTTTATAAAATTGTTGTTTGATTATATTTTGATATTCAAATTCTTTAATATGTAATTCCATATAAACCACCTCGCTTTTATTATATATATTAGATATGGAAATTCTGTGTTCTTTATTTATTTTTATTTAAAAAGGCAATAATTGTTTGATAAACATCTTCATTATAAAAAATACTTCTTCCATGATCTGCATCATGAACTCTACCAAAAGTGACATCATAATGATATTCTTTAAGTTTTTCATATAGTTCTATACTTTGAGTAATAGGTACAACATGATCTTTATCTCCATGAAGAATGAGAAATGGTGATAAAGACATATCTTCCTTTAAATAAGTCATTGGTGAAGCTTTCATTAAAAGTTCTTTATCTAATGAGCCTAAAAAATCAATCACATTTCTTTCTTCATGCCAATCATATTTACTATACCAATTATTAAATGTCATAAAATTTGTGACTCCATATAAATCAATGATACCTTTAAAATTATATTTTTCTTGTAAAGCTACAAGCAGCGCAATATGTCCTCCTGAAGAATCACCACTTAAAAATACATGTTTAAAATCAATGGGATAATTTTGATAGTTTTCTTTTAAATATTCTATTGCTTTGATAACATCATTTACTTGTGTTGGATATTTATATTCAGGAGCACCATGGTATTCAATAATTGCATAAGCATACCCTGCTTTTACAATCGGCATAAAATCAAAAATATGATCATTCATATCTTGTTTATACCATCCAGAACCTTGTACATGAATTACTAATGGATATTTTCTCTTTTCATCTAAAATTGTATTTGGAAATAAAAAACGAATCATACATCCTTCTTGATATTCTATATCTTTCATACGACATCTTAGATTTTCTTTATTTCCTTTAAGCTCTAAAGCACCATTTATATTGGATGTATATCGTGGAAATGTTTCATAACTATAATCTTTAACTTTCATAACAAACCTATTTTATACTTTCTACAATTTTTTCAACAAGCTCTTTTGAAACTACATCATAATCATTTTCATGAGGAAAGGGTGCATATGCATAAGAAACTTCATGTGTTTGAGTTGTTGGATCATTGACCCAATCTTTACAAGAACTATGTACTTGATAAATTCCTGTATCATCCATCATTTCTTTAGCGTTGCTGGCATTCATACCACTTCCTGCAAGTATTTCTATTTGACTACCATATTTTGTTTGTAAATCTTTAATTAAAGCTTTTCCTTCCATTGCTTTAGGTTTTAAGCCACTTGTAAGAATACGATCAACCCCTAAATCAATAAGTAATTCAATTGAAGTATAAGGATTATCTACACAATCAAAAGCTCGATGAAAAACAACTTCTCCTTGATATTCTTTAATAATATCAATCATTTCTTTTGTTTGTTTTTCATTGATTGTACCATCTTGATTCAAACATCCAAAAGCAATTCCATCAGCTTGATTTTCAAGCATATAACGAGCATCTTCTTTCATAACTTCAAATTCAATATCGTTATAACAAAAACCTGCACCTCTAGGTCTAATCATTGTAATGACTTTTAAATCTGTATTCTTTTTTGTCAGTTTTAAAGAAGCTAATGTAGGTGTTAAACCACCCAAATGAAGTGCACTATTAAGCTCTATACGTTTTGCTCCTCCATGATATGCATTTAAAGCATCTTCATAACTTCCACAACATATTTCTACTATTCGTTCCATAATCTTCTCCTTAATATTATCTATTAATCATTATACTTCTTTTAAACATATAAACATAGAAATAAAAAAAGAGATTCAATATGAACCTCCATACTTTGAAAACTATATTAAAATTATTTTTTAATATAGCATTGGGAAGAAGATATAAAAATATCTTGTGATATTAAATATCACACTACTAATATACATTAAATAATAACATAAAAAATATTTTTAGGTTTCATTGTCACAAATAACAACTTTTGTAACAATGAAAAGACTGTTATAAAATTCTATAACAGTCTTATATACTACATCGTTATTAATGGAAGGTGTATTTTGTAGTAATATGTTTGTGTGTGTTGTATAGTTTTTGTTATTATTTAATCTTCTTTATTTCTTCTTTGAAGTGCAATATAACCCCCAGCTGTTGCCATAAGTAAAATATATGGTACAACTGACATATCATCACCAGTTTTTATATGAGAGTTATTTTTTGTTGATGATGTTTTATTGTCATCATCTTTTTTTGTACTTGTTTGTATTTGATCATTTGGTTTTTGATTTGGTTGATCATTATTTCCAGTTTGAGAAACTGTTTTTAAATTCTTAATGGCATCTTGTAGAGATGCTAAAGCTTGATCAACTTCATCTTGAGTTGTATTTTCATTTTGTAAAACATCTTTTGCATGATCTAATGCTTCTTTAAATGCTTTCCATGAATCTACCGTATAATCTGTTTCTTTTAAATCTTTTTTATCTGTATAAAGTTTATTTAATTCATCTTTGCTTACTGTTACTACTAATGCATCTTGTGCTTTTTGTAATTTTTCAACAGCTTGATCAATATCTTTTTGAGTAGCATATTTTAATCCTTCTGTTGTTAAAAGTTTAGTAGTTTCATTATAAATAGTTTCATAATCTTGATAACTATCTTCTGTGTAATCATTACTATCTTTTTTATGATCAATCAATGATTTTAATGCTTCTAAATCTAAATCATCATCCCCTAATTGTTGAATATTTGTTATTGTATCAACGCCAATATATTTTCCTTTTTGGTCAGCTGTATTTTCTTTTCCAACAATGGCAGTACCATTTTGATAGCTTAATAAGAATTTTCTAGACCATCCTTCTCCGCCAATACCACTACTTACGCCAGAGCCAACACCATTAATAATATGGTTAAATTTTTGTAAAGCACCCTCTTCATTTGCAAATGTTTGAAGACATGCATTTTCAATTAAAACATCCTTACTATTTGGAACTTCAATAGCATTATCTAATTGAATAGAAACAGTCTTACCATCTCCTAAAGTACCTGGTTGACCATTTTCTCCTAAAGTTCCACCTGTATAAATAAATACATTATAAATTCCTAAACCAACAGCATAATGTTTTTTAACATTGTTAGCTACTTTATAAGCAGCATATCCATTAACTGTACCATTATGAGACATCCATGTTTCTTGTGAAATAGGATCATAACATTTTTCATTTTGATAGAAATATGTGGCACCATTTTCACCATTCCATAAAGTATCATACTGATTAAAGTGTTCATTAAATAATGCATAACATGTTACATTATCACCATTGACTGTTAAACCATGATTTGAAACATTTCCATCCCAAGCAACACCAGTTCCATGGTCTGCACGCCAAATCCAGAAATGATCACAAATAACATCATGACTATTAATTTCTAAAGCATCATCTGCTGTTGTTAAAGTATCTGTTGTTCCCCCTACACGGAAGAATAAATCTTGTAAAATTGTTGGATTATTTCCATGATCTTCATGACTTCCAGTTTTTCCAACTTTTAATAAATATTTTGAATGGCTACCTGCATCAAAAATCAATCCAGCCACTCTAACACCATCAACATCATCTACTAACATAGCTGCTTCATCATTATCAGGAATAATAGAAGTCATACCACTACCTAATAAGATTGTATTAGCTTTTGTTACATGAATTGTTTTTTCTGCATGATATGTTCCTGGTGTAAAGTAAATATTTTTACCTTCATCTAAAGCTTTATTAATATCACTTGCACTATCTGTAGGTTTAGCAATATAAAATTCATCTAATGAAATAGATTTACCTGCACCCATTCCATCATTATCTTTTCCATTACCCCAACTAATACCTTTTGTATTTTTTTGAACTGAAGGAACAAATACTTTATATTCACCATCATCATCTAAATATAAGAATGGTTTTTCTGCTAATTCTTTTGTTTTTTCAATATTTGTGAAAACTTGTTGTCCTCCATCACTTGCTGGAATATTCCAGTTTGAAGCACCTTGTCCACTTAATAACTCTTCACCAGTTGTTCCATCCGCTTTTGGTAAATTACCTGCTTCAACACCTTGGAAGAAATTATTTAAAGTTGTCCCATAAGCATTACCTGCTAGTTTACTATTTCTTGTATAGAATTGTTGTCCAGAGAATGTACCAGCACTTAATTGATTACCATTATCATTAAATGATGCATTGATCCATGAATCAGCAACATATCCACCACTTGCCCATCCATAGTTCCAATCATAAGCAATTGGTCTTTCTGAATAAATTCTTCTAAGTGGAGCTGCTTGAGCAACTGCCCAGTTTAATTGATCTGGACGCCAAGAACCATTTCCTGCTTTTCCTTGTTCATTTCCAGTATTATAAACTGAAATATTTTCAGCTGATCTCCAGAAGTTACAAGTAGCGTTATCGCCATTTCCACCTAAAGCACCTGCTGGTAAATAAGCAGGAATAGCGATGTTGTTTAATTTAACATCTGTAGGCAATTTCCCTAAACCACTTAATGTTGTATAGAAACCTAAATACATACATGATGTATCTGTATAATCTCCTTTTTTAAAGTAAACTTGATATTGTTTTCCTTTAAATTGTGCATCATTTGTATAGTCATTTTGTTGATCAAATAAGTTCTTTAATAATTCATCAATTTTTTGAGTATTATCATCTGGAGAGAAAATAAATGTATTTCTACCAAATATTTCTGTTTCTAATGAAACATATTCAGATTCATCTGCTTCATCAGCGTTTTTAAAATCTTCATCTCCAAAATTTCCATTATTTAATGCTACAACTTTATAGTAGTTATTATATTTATTTTTAACATCTACTGCTTTTACTTTTGCAGAGTTTGTTTTAACAATAGCGATCTCTTTATAATCACCAAACATGCTAGTTGCACCTAAAATACGATAATGAGTCGCATTTTGTGCTTTATTGAACTCAATTGTAAATTCATCATCAGCTTGTTTTAATTTTAATCCTGAAACTGTTTCAGGTTTTTCACCAATTCTCGTTGGTGCAGTTATTGTATCTGTTTTATAAACTGGATTATCAATTAATTCTAAATTTCCATTACCACTTATAAATTTTAAATAGAATTCATATTGAGTCCCAGCTTTTAAATTTTCTACAGTATAATGATCTGTATTTGTAATAGTTGCTACCTTTTTAAATATTTCTTCATTAGAAGCTTTTACATAAACTTCAATATCAGTATATAAATTGATAGGTTTTGTCCATTTTAAATCAATTGTTGTTTGTGTTCTAGAACTTTTATCATAAGATAAATCAGTCACTTCACTTAATTCTTGACTTGTATGAATGATGAATCTTTCATTATCAGGAATTT
Source organism: Faecalibacillus sp. (assembly GCF_047023275.1). Taxonomy (NCBI): domain Bacteria; kingdom Bacillati; phylum Bacillota; class Erysipelotrichia; order Erysipelotrichales; family Coprobacillaceae; genus Faecalibacillus; species Faecalibacillus sp. The sequence goes on from NZ_JBKYAR010000005.1 coordinate 61,910, forward strand.
CTTCTGTTGCTTCACAGTTTCCTTCTAAAATATTTTCATCATTAACTTTTACATAAGTTCCTAAAGCTGCATCTCTTAATGCAAATTGTCCGTTACCAAGAGGTTCAATAGCGATAGATTCCCAACCACCATTTCTTCCAATAGAACCAACTGCCGGTGTAGCACCATCAACCCATTTAGCTGAAGCAATTTGATATCCTGGTTTACTTACTGATTGAAAAGCGACAACATCTTTAATACCATCACCATTTGTCCCAAAGCTAACATTAAATTTTTCAGCATCTGTAATATTTTCTTTATCACCTGTTACATAAATTGGTGCATAATCTTCATCACCTTGATTTTTAAATGTAACTAATTTACCTGTTGCAACACTTTCAATATATGCTGTATTATCAATAATTGCTGGATTTTCAACAATTGTAAATTCAGTAGCTTGACTTACATCATCTCCTAATTTACGAATTTCTCCTTGAGCATTAACAGTTAAATAATATCCTCTTGTCATATCTCTAATAGTAGCGATACTATCACCTGTTCTTGTAATAATGTATGAACATTGTTTTAAATCATCATCATTTTTATCTCTTTGGTTTGGATCAGCAAAAATAAAATCATTTCCTTCAGAACGAATTGGATAATAGTTTCCATCTACTTCATATCCAATTTTTACTTTTACTTCACCCTTAGAGCTATCTGCTCCACTTTGATCTTCTAATTGAGTAATTTTTAAAAGCGAGTTTGATAAAACTTTTCCAGATTTTGAATAATCTCCATCTGCTTTAGTATCATTATTTCCCCAATTTATATTATGAATATAAATTGCTTTATTATTTGTATTCGATATTAATGCATATGTGTTCTCTTCTTTAAAATCAAATGCATCTTTTACTGCTTCTACAGAAGCAACATTCATCATTGAAAATATCATTGCTAGTGTAAGTATAGAAGCAAGCAGTTGCTTTATTCGTTTCATATTTTTCTCCCTTCTTATACATTCATTTTGTGATATCTATAGAAAGGTGGCCATGCTTTCTATAGTCATGCACTTTAAATGAATGCATTTCTATCACACAACATAAAATATCATAAGAGATATAATTTGAATAGCGCTTTCAAAATATGTGTAACAGGTTACATTCTTTGTAACAAAAAAAGCATTCTTTCGAATACTTTTCATAATTATTTTATTTCTTTATTTTTTATTGTTTGTAATTTTCTTCCAATACGTTCAATAATATAAACAACAGGAACTTGTGATGAAATATTTTTTGTATTTGGTAAAATCAATTTCTTTATAAAATAAGGTATTGTTAAATCTGACATTTTAGCAATTGTACTATTTGTATCATTAACAATAGAAATAATTCTTGATTGTACTCCCTGATAAAGTCTTAATTGATCAATTACTTCCTTTGTTTCACCACTATTTGAAAAAGCAATTAATAAACACTTTTCATAACGATCAGTCGGTGCAGGATAAAAAGGGTCATCAATATATTGACTATAATAACCGATATTAGAAAAAAATCTTGCTGCATATTTTGCCATAATTCCACTTTGTCCAATACCTAAACAAACAATAAAATTACTATTTTCAATATAATTCACTGCTTGATTAATATTATCTTGAAAATCTTTACCTTTAGAATATTCAAAAAATTGATTTAACATAGTAATTTCATCATCAATTTCTGGCATTTTATTGATTTCATTAAATCTTTTTAATTCTATTTTAAATTCAACAAAACCATCACAATTCAATTTATGACAAAAACGTGTAATAGTAGCCGTAGAAACATGACTTTTTGAAGCAAGTTCTCTAATATTCATATTTAAAACCTGATTCATATTTTTAATAATATAATTATAGACAATAAGTTCTGTATCATTTAATTTAGATATTTGTTCATATGTAAAAATCATTATATTCACCCTTTCTTGAAAATATATTTTAACATAAAATACATTTTCTTTCATTTCTAAACCAGAAAAAATTTTATATAACTTATAAGCATAATAGATAATAGTTTTGAAGTATTAGACAAAAATTTAATTGTTTTTATAATAAAGATAGAGGTGATAGAAATGGAATATACAACATTAGGAAATACAGATATCAAAGTATCTAAGATATGTTTAGGATGTATGAGTTTTGGTGAAGCTGGAACTTTACATGATTGGACTTTAGATGAAAAACAAACAGAAGAAATGGTCAAACATGCTCTTGATCTAGGAATTAACTTTTTTGATACATCTAATAATTATTCTAAAGGAACAAGTGAAGAATACTTGGGGAAAGCTTTTAAAAATTTAGGAGTTAAAAGAGAAGATATTGTTATTGCATCAAAGGTTTATTTTAATGAAGGGCGATTATCTAAAGAAGCTATTTTTAGAGAAATTGAAGGAACATTAAAACGTTTAGGAACTGATTATTTAGATTTATATATTATTCATCGTTTTGATTATGATACACCAATGGAAGAAACTATGGAAGCTTTACATGAACTTGTTAAGTGTGGTAAAGTTCGTGCTATTGGAGCATCAGCAATGTATGGTTATCAATTCCATAATATGCAAATTATTGCTAGAGATCATCAATGGACACCATTTTCAACAATGGAAAATCATTATAATTTGCTTTATCGTGAAGATGAAAAAGAATTAATTCCTATTTGTAAGCAAATGAATGTTTCTTTAATGCCTTATAGTCCTTTAGCAGGAGGACATCTTGCAAGAAATACTTGGGATTCACATACATTAAGAGGACAAACAGATCGTGTCGTTCATGGTAAATATGATCAAATGGAAAAACAAGATATGGAAATTGTTAAAAGAGTTGACGAATTAGCAAAAAAATATCATTGTAAAATGTCACAAATTGCTCTTGCTTGGCAATGGGCAAGAGGTGTTGCTTCTCCAATTGTTGGTGCTACTAAAATGTCTTATATTGATGATGCTGTTGAAGCATTAAATCTTAAACTTACAAATGAAGATCTTACTTATCTTGAAGAAATGTATGTTCCTCATCCTATTGTAGGTGCTATTAATGAAAATCCACCACAAGGTGTCATGTTATTAAATAAAAAATAATCATTTATATTAAAAACTGTTTGATTTAATTATTTCAAACAGTTTTTTGTTATATTACAAATTGTAAATATTTCTTAAAAATATTATCTATTATTTTTGTAGTTTTGTTAAAACAAATACAAGTAAAGTTCCTACAACTGTTGATAAAACAATTGAAGCTAAATAATATAATGGATTATTTACCATCCATATTAAGAATAAACCTCCATGAGGAGAAGCAATAGAACATCCAAAATAGATTGACAAAGCTCCTGCAAGTCCAGCTGCTAAACAACATGCTGGTAAAATGACTTGAGATTCTTGTTGGATAAAAGGTATAGCTCCTTCTGAAATAAAGGAAATACCATTAACGTAATTCATTAAAGCATCTTTTCTAGAAGCAAATCTATTTTTAGATAATGTTGCAGTTAAAGCAATTACAAATGGCGGAATCATTCCTCCTGCCATTACTGCAGCCATTGGATAATAATCATAACTGATAACCATTCCAATTCCAAAAACATATGCTGTTTTATTTATAGGTCCACCATTATCAATAGCCATCATCATTCCTAAAATAAAACCAAATAATATCTTAGTTGATACATGTGATTCAACTAAAGAGATATATTGTAAAATATAACTATGTCCTACATATAAATAGCTATTGATATAAATCATAATAATAGCAACAATCATTGTTGATAAAATAGGATGGAAAAGTGAAGCCTCAATTCCTTTTAAACATTGAGGTAGATATCCAAATAATTTTCTTAAAATTAAAGAAACAAATCCTGCTAAAAAACCAGCAACAATTCCAGCAAGTAAAGATGCTGAACTTGTAGAAATAGATGTCATAGAAATTCCTTGACAAACAATTAATCCACCAGCAAAACCAGAAACCATTGCTGGACGATCTGCAATACTATCAGCTATATAAGCTGCAACAATTGGGATAATCATAATAGAAAGTAATTGTTGAACATAACTTACTAATGTTAATAATTGATTAGATAATACTTGATCTTTAAATAAATATAAAATTCCATATAAAACACCACTTGCAACTAAAAATGGCAATGCATGAGAAATTCCATTCATTAAATGTTTGTAAAATAAACGTACAAGATTTTGTTTTTCTTTCTTAGTATCATGATGATATATTTCACCATCTCCACTACTTGCCTTTTTAACAAGCTCTTCAGCCTTTGAAATTCCATCTCTTACAGGAACTTGAATAACTTTTTTTCCTTCAAATCTTTGCATTTCAACTTTTTTATCAGCAGCCACAACAATACATTTACAATGATCAATATCATCTTGTGTTAATTGATTTTTAACACCCTCTTGACCATTTGTTTCTACTTTAATAGAAATATTTAATTTTTCTCCTGCTTGTTCTAAAGCCTTTGCTGCCATAAATGTATGCGCAATACCTGTTGGACAAGCTGTTACTGCTAAAACATCAGGATGAACAACTTCTTTAACTTCTTCTTTGTTGTTTTCTTTAGCGTCTATTAATTGTAAAAACTCTTCTTTAGAAGAGGCATGAATAAGTGCATTTCTAAAATCTTCTTCCATTAATAATGTAGATAATTGTGCAAGAGCTTGTAAATGAGCTCCTCCTGAATCTTTAGGAGCACCTATCATAAAGAATAGATATGTAGGATTTCCATCAAGAGATTTAAAATCCAAGCCTTCTTTAATAACCATTGCTGAAAGTCCTGCTTTTAAAACACCTTCACTTTGACCATGAGGAATAGCAACACCATCACCTATCCCTGTAGTACTTTGTGCTTCTCTATTTAAAACACTTTCTTTGTATACTTGTCGATCTTTTAATTTTCCACTTTGATCTAATAAATCAACTAAATGATCTATTGCTTCTTCTTTATTAGAAACTTGGGGATTTAAATCAATCGACTTTATATCTAATAATTCTGTAATTTTCATTTTTAACAACCTTTCTTTTTTGTTTATCATAAATCAAAAAAGTTGTTCAATCAAGAACAACTTAATCATACTGACATAACTTATAAACATCTTTAATACAAGTTCCTACATCTGCTGGTTTATGTGCATCACTTGCTGTAATGATATCAACATGATGTTCTTTAAAAATATCTAATAATTCTTTAGATAATCCTTTATCTGGATGATGATAACGATAATAACATCCAGTATTACATTCACCTTTTACATGATGCTCTACTAATAATTTTGCTAGTTCATGATAAGTAGGTTTTAAATCATACGTTGGATAATAACCAAACATTTTAATTGTATCAGGATGTGCTAATTGAGTAAATATATCACTTTTTACTAAATCAAAAATCAATTCATAATAACGACGATAAATATCATCCACATTATATTTATCCCATAATATTTTTTTAGACCATGGCATATCATATAAAAGACCATCTATGGAATGAATTGCTCCTACAAGAAAATCAAATTGATATGGTTCTAAAATACGTTTTATTTCCTCTTTATACTCAGGAACATAACATACTTCTAATCCAAATAAAATTTCTATTGGTAGTTTTTCAGCCTTAACTTCATTTATTAATCGTACATAACTAGAAAGAGTATCTTTAAATTTCATTTTTTTATTTGCTAGCCATTCTTTTTGTTCATCACTGGCATCTTTAACGCCTTGATAAATAACTTCAAATTCTTTGAAACGATGTGTATGATCAAGAATTTGAATACGATCAAACCCTTGTTTATAAGCTTCATTAATAAATTCCATTACATATTCTTTGGTAAGCGGTCCATTTTCTAAATGCATATGTCCATCTATTAACATAAGTAATCCCTCCTATCATATTGTATACAATTATAGGGGTTTTAAAAAAATTTACAATAAATATGATAATAATAAATTTATAAAAAAAACAATAGGCATATAACCTACTGTTTATTTTTTCCAAGATGATGGTGCAAATAATAATAACATTGGGAAGATTTCTAATCGACCAGCTAACATATCAAAAGATAAGACAAGTTTTGATACATCTGATAAAGATGAGAAATTTCCTACTGGACCAACAATATTCATACCTGGACCAACATTATTTAAACATGTTGCTACGGCTGAAAAAGCACTGGTAAAATCAATTTTATAACATGATAAAATAAGCAAAGAAACAACAAAGATTATTAAATAAATCACTAAATATCCTTGCATTGAACTAATCACATTACTATCCACTGCTTGATTTTCAAACTCAACAGTTTGTACACTATGCGGATGAAGTGCTTTTCTTAATTCTTTACGTGCACTTTTAAAATACATGACAATTCTTGAAATCTTGATACCTCCACCTGTAGAACCAGAACTTGCTCCTACAAATGTTAAAACAAGAATAATCATTTGTGATAAAAGTGGCCACTTTCCATAATCAACAACTACAAATCCTGTTGTTGTAATTGTTGAACCTACTGTAAAACTTGCATAACGTAAAGCTTCTAAAATATTTTTATACATTGGTAAAACGTTACATGTAATGACAAGAATACATAATGCTATAATTCCTAAATAATAATGAAGTTCTTCACTGCGTAAAGCATCTTTTACTTTACCAATTAAAATAAAATAGAATAAGTTAAAGTTGATTCCAAATAAAATCATAAAAATAGTAATAACAACATCATAATAAGCATTATGATAAGCCGCAATACTGGCATTTTTGATTGCAAAACCACCTGTACCTGCCGTTCCAAAAGCATTTAAAATACTATCAAATACAGGCATTCCACCAAGTAATAACAAAATAATTTCTATGACTGTTAATGCTGCATAAATAAAATAAAGAATTCTCGCTGTTGCACGTACTTTAGAAACAAGTTTTCCAACAGCCGGTCCTGGAACTTCAGCTTTTAAAATATGCATAGATCTTCCTGAAGCAATTGGAATAAAAGCAATAACAAAAACTAAAATTCCCATTCCACCAATCCAATGAGTAAAACTACGCCAAAATAATCCTGTATGACTCATCGCTTCAATATTTGTAAGAATAGATGATCCTGTTGTTGTAAATCCTGAAACCATTTCAAAAAAGGCATCAATATAACGAGGAATTTCACCTGATAAAACATAAGGAATTGCTGAAAAAGCAGAAACTAAAATCCAACTTAATGCAACAATGACAAAACCTTCTCTTGCATAAATATTTTTCTTTTTTGGTGCTTTTTTTGAAACAAGTGTTCCAAGTATAAGTAAAACTAAACCAACAATTCCAAAATATACACCTTGACTTTCATGATAGATAAAAGAAATTAAAACAGGAATAAATAAAAGTAATCCTGTCATTGATAAGAGTTTACCTATCGCAAATACAATCATTCTTCTATTCATAACTAATCCCTCAACATATCATTTAATGATTTCATGATTTCTCCACGAGAAACAATAATTACGTAATCATTTAATTCCATTGTTGTATTTCCTTTTGGAACAATTACTTCATTTTCTCTAATAATCGCTGCTACTAAAACATGTTCCTTAATTCTCATTTCATTTATTGTTTTATGTAAAAATTTAAAATGTTCTGTTACTTTAAATTCAACAGCTTCTACTTCACCATCAACAATTTTATAAAGTGTTTTAACTGATGAATCATGATCTTTATTCATCTTAGCACGTACATATCTAATAATTTGACTAGCAACAATTTTCTTTGGTGCTACAATACTATCTACCTTTAAAACATCAGATAATCCCGTATAGTTCATTCTTGTCACTTTCGCAATTGTCTTTTTATGGTAAAGACTCTTTGCTGATAGTGATAAAACAATATTTTCTTCATCTAATCCAGTAAGTGCTAAAACAGCATCTGTATTTTCAATACCTTCTTCATTTAATAATTCATCATCACTACCATCACCATGAATAATTGTCACATATGGTAATTTTTCAGCTAAAACTTGGCAACGATTTTCATCTTTTTCAATAATCTTAACTTTAATTCCTTGAGTAGATAATTGTTTAGATAAATAATATGCAATTTTTCCTCCACCAATAATGATGACATTTTTAATACGACTTGTAATAACACCAATATCCAAACAGAATTTTGATAAATCACGATGTGTTCCTGTAATATATAAGTGATCACCAGGTTTAATAGTATAATTTCCATCTGGAATAATCACATCTTCATTATGACTTACAGCACATACTAAAATATTTGTCTTTGTAATTTTATGTAATTGATTTAATTCTACTCCATTTAAACGACTATGATCTTCAACAAAAAATTCAGCAAGTTCTACTTTTCCTCTTGAAAAAGTGTCTACTTTAACAGCTGAAGGAAATGATAAAACTCGACGAATTTCACTTGCAGCTTCAAGTTCAGGATTAACGATCATTGAAAAACCTAATTGATTTCTCATAAAATCACGTTGTGATGAATAATCAGGATTTCTAACACGTGCAATTGTATGTCTTGTCCCCATCTTTTTAGCCATTAATCCTGCTAATATATTTAATTCATCTGAAGCAGTTACACAAATAATAAGGTTAGCATCTTCAGCTCCTGCTTCCATTAAAATATCATATGAACCACCATTACCTACAACACCTATAACATCATATTGGTTTACAACTTCTTCTACTTTAGTTGCATTTTGATCAACAACAATAATATCATGATCTTCATTTGCCATATGTTTGATAAGTGTTTTTCCGACTTTACCGGCTCCCAAAACAATGATTTTCATAAAAAATGAAACCCCCTTAATACAAGTAAATATTTTAACCCTTTTTCTTTAATTACTCAACCTATTTTACATTAACAAAACTAAATATCAATGAAAAAATTATTTTTATACACTATAATAAAAAAACTCCACTATATCGTGGAATTTTCATTATTTTTCAACTGCATTATTTACAATAATACGACTTGCTTGCATACGAGATAAATCTCTTTTGAATCCTTCTAAATCAATCTTTTCTAAAACTTGTTCTTTAGTCATTTGATTAGCTTGTCCAACCATATTTAATTGTTCATCTAAAACTTCTTCAGTAACAACGATTTTTTCAACAGCAATAATTTCATCAATTAAAGCTTCTAACTTAGCTTGTTGAGTAGCTGATGGTCTCATTTGTTCTCTTAATTTTTCTTCATCCATACCTGTCATTTGTAAGTATTGATCTAATTGAATACCTTGAGCCATCATTTGGTTAGCCATATAAGACATTTGTCTATCTAAAGCTTCATCAATAGCATCATCATCTAATTCAACTTCACTATCTGCCATAAATGCATCAAAAATTGTATTTTCTTTTTGAGCTTCATATTGTTGATCATGTTGTTGTTGTAAACCTTCATTAATATAAGCTTTTAAATCTTCAACTGTTTTAATTTCAGGTACACCTAAACCTTCAACAAAAGCATCATTTAATTCAGCATCTTTTTTTACAGATAATTTTTTAACTGTTACTTTAAAAACAACATCTTGTCCTGCTAAATCTTCAGCTTGGTAATTTTCTGGGAAAGTTAAATTTAAATCTCTTGTTTCATTTACTTTCATTCCAATCATTTGTTCTTCAAATCCTGGAATAAATGATCCTGAACCAATTTCTAAATCATAATCATTTCCTGTTCCACCTTCAAAAGCAACATCATCTTTTAAACCAACGAAATCGATTGTAGCAATATCACCATTTTCAACAGTATCTCCTGCTTTTTCTTCAGTTTGTCTTGATTGAGCTAAAATCATTTGAATTTGTTGTTCTACTTCTTCATTTGATACAGGTACTTTTTCTACTTTAAATTCAATACCTTTATAATTACCTAATTTAATTACTTTACTCATTTATCTATTTCCTTTCATTATATGCTTGTTTATTCTATCATAAAGAAAACTTCTTGTCTTTATTTAATCTTAATATCCTTGATATTATTTAAAGTAATTGTTGAATATCCTGACATATCTGTTTCAGTTGTAATGTTTTCATGATTTAAATAATCTTCAACATTCAATTCAATAATACGATCATCATCCAAAACAAGTTTACATCTTGACATACGATCTAATGAAAGTGGTACATTGACAATTTCATCATCTTCTTCAATGCCTAGATCTCTCATGATTGTTTCAACTTCTTCCTTTGCATTATAATCATCACCCATTACTTTTTTAGCAATTTCCATTGGTTTTAATGGTAAATGTTCCATTACTAAATCAATCATTTCTTTTTTGACCATAGCTGTAGGATCACCTTCAAAAACGTTATATTCACTATCAACTTTTTTAACAACTTTATTGACAATACTCATTTTTTGTTTATCAGTTAATTTAGGTTCACCTTTAATATATTGATCATTTAAGTAATATCCTGGTTTACCATCTATTTGAAATCTTTTTTCAATTAAAGAAATTGTACTTTGATCAACATTGATAATAATAGCTTCTTCCACAGCTGAAGTTTTAGGAGGAAGACTTTGTCTGTTTACAAATTTAATAAATCTCTTTCCATCTACTTCTTCCACAACAGAAATAGGTGTCACTTTATAATTTAATTTCATGATGAGAATCATCTTTTCCCCATCTACTTTACATTCAACAAACATCAAGTTACTATTAGGCATTTCTTCAACATATTTACTGACAGCAAATAAATCTTGAGCAATTTTTTTAGATTCATCAATAAATTGTTCATCATCAATGATCATATTTCTTGCTGCTTGTAATAGATGATGTTCACTTCCTACAACAAGTTCTTTAATTGTTGTATTTGTTAAACATTTTTCTATTTTTTTATCATAATATTCTGTTGTTCCTTCTATTAAATCAATAAATTGATCAGAATAAATAATTTGACTATGTTCCATATCTAGCATATGAATTAATATCTTATCTATAATTGTTGTATTCATTTTTATCACCGAATGTAGTATATCATAATTTTTTATTTTAATATATAATGGATATGGTGAAGTCTATGAAAATCATAATTGCTGATGCAAAAAGTTTAAAAGAAAAGCATTTTCCTATTGAAAAACAAACACCTTTGTTTTTTAATAAAGCAGAATCTTTAAGAAAACAATTAAAAGAATTAGATATCAATCAAATTCATGATTTCATGAAGATATCTTTTAAACAATCTTCATTGATTTATGATTATTTTCATAATGATGAAACATTTGCTGCTTTAAATTTATTTAATGGAGTTGTTTTTAAACAACTTGATTTAAAGAATTATCAATCAAAGGAATGGGAATATTTAAAGAAACATCTTCTAATTAATTCCCCACTTTATGGTATTTTACGTTATAATGATGCTGTAAATTATCATCGTTTAGAAATGAAACATAAACTTAATGGTTTAAACTTATATTCTTATTGGCAAAAAGAAGTAAATGATTATTTAAAAGATGAAGATGTTATTATTTCTTTAAGTACAAAGGAATATGAAAAAATGATTGATCTTCCAATCATTCAACTTGATTTTGTGATAAGAAACGGGCATACTTTAAAAAGAAATGCTGTGTATTTAAAAAAAGCAAGAGGAATGATGTTAAATTATTTAATTCAACATCATCTTGAAGATATAGAAAGTATTAAAGAAGTAGTCATTGATGATTATCATTTTAGTGAAAATGAATCAAATGATCATCATTTAGTTTTTATAAAAGATGAAAAAATGAAATACATCAAAAAATAGGAGGTTATTTATCATGTATAAAGTTGGTGTTTTAGGCGCAGGTACATGGGGTATGGCTGTAGCAAGAGTGTTATGCAATCGTCATCATTCCGTGATGGTATGGTCTGCATTACCTCAAGAAATCGAATATATTAAAAAAAATCGTAGTCATCCAAAATTACCTGAATTAGAAATTCCTGATGATATGGGATTTACAACAGATATTAAAGAAGTATGTAATAGTGAGTATTTAGTTGTTGCAGTTCCTTCTGTCTTTATGAGAAGTACAATGGAAACTGCTAAAGATTACATTCAAGATCAGATTTTAATTGATTTAGCAAAAGGAGTAGAAAGCGATAGTCTTTATACTATGTCAGAAATCATTAGAGACGTTTTAGGAAATCAAACTAAAATTGTTGCTTTATCTGGTCCTACACATGCTGAAGAAGTTGTTAAAGATATGCCATCAACAATTGTTTCAGCTTGCGATGATTTAGAAGTTGCTGAAAAAGTACAAAACTTATTCCAAGGAACATGTATGCGTGTTTATACAAATGTCGATGTACGTGGTGTTGAATTATGTGGTGCATTAAAGAATATTATCGCTTTAGCTGCAGGAATTGCTCATGGTCTAAATTTTGGTGATAATACACGTGCTGCTATTATTACTCGTGGTCTTTCAGAAATGACACGTTTAGGAACAACAATGGGTTGTCTTGAACAAACATTCCATGGTCTTGCAGGAATTGGAGATTTGATTGTTACAGCAACAAGTATTCATAGTCGTAACTTTAAATGTGGAACACTTATTGGTCAAGGCTATAAAGTAAACGATGCTACTAAAGAAGTAGGAATGGTCGTAGAAGGATTAAATGCTTTACCTGCTGCAATGCAACTTTCTAAAAGATATAATGTTGAAATGCCGATTACAGCAACGGTCGATGCTATTGTTCATGGAAAAGTAAGTCCAAATGATGCTGTAACTGCATTAATGAATCGTGATCGTAAAACTGAACTTACTAAATCAGTAGCAGATATTAATTTTGAAAATAGTATTATTAAAAGTAAAAGAGGGTTAGGTATGAAAAGAGTTATTACTTATGGTACATTTGATTTATTACATTATGGACATATTAATTTATTAAAACGTGCTAAGGCTTTAGGTGATTATTTAATTGTTGCTGTTTCAACTGATGAATTTACACGTTTGAAAAAAGATAAAAAATGTTATTTCTCTTATGAACAAAGAAAAGGTTTACTAGAATCTGTACGTTTCGTAGATTTAGTTATTCCTGAAGAAAATTGGGATCAAAAGATCAAAGATATTAAAGAATATCATATCGATACTTTTGTTATTGGAGATGATTGGAAAGGTAAATTTGATTATTTAAAAGATGAAGGTGTAGAAGTCATTTATTTACCAAGAACTCCTGAAATTTCTACGACTCAAATTAAAGAAGATTTACATCATACAGAAGAAAAATAAAGGCTATAGCAAATCGCTGTAGCTTCTTTTTTTATAAAAAACTGTTATGAAAATCATAACGTAAGCGTCAAATCTCAAGCGTAAAATAAAAAAGCAGTTAGGCATTAATCCTAACTGTGATACATGACGAAAAGGACATAATTAATATGCCTTTCGTCATTTTTTATACAATTCTTTTGGTAACGTTGTTGACCATGGCATTATTGCTTCCAATAACTCATCGGTTAACTTTTGCCCCTTCATTTGGTTTAGAATATATTCAATATAATCATATGGTTTTAGATTATTTAGTTTTGCACTGACTACTATTGAATATGCACTACCACTAGCTTGTGCTCCTAGCACACTATTACTGAATAAGAAGTTCGATCTTCCAATAACGAAGTCTTTGATGCAGCGCTCCGCAACGTTATTACTTAATTCAACACGTCCATCTTCTAAGAAATAACTTAAATACTTTTCATTATTGATGGCATAAGTTAAGGATTCATACAGATGTGTTTTCTTAACTGCATATGGGTAAATCTCTTTTACTTTTTCATAAAATTCATTATATACCGGCAACGAATCTTTTAATCTTGCTTTCAAGATTTGATCGTAATCATTCTTGTATTTTTTATTGTAAACTTTTTCTAATCTAAATAATTCATCTAATAAGTTTACTAGTCGTTGCGTCACCGAGTTCTTCACATCAGTTCCTTTAGGTGCTGCTTCAATAGCTTCTACGAATCCTCTTCTTAAATGGGCAAAACATCCCATATTAGTTACGCTTTCAAGATTTTGATACGCTGCATATCCATCACTTTGAACGACATTTGTATATCCGTTAAGATAATTCTTAACTCGCTCATGTTTTCTGTCGTTTTCGAATCGATAAATAGCCATTTGCTTATCTTCGCTTCTTCCGGTCTTGTATAGCCACATGTAGCAGTTTTGTCTGCCTTCTGTTTTTAATAGTTCTAAAACTTCTAATGTGGTTTCATCGACGTTGAGGTATTCTGATTTTAAAAGTTGTTTATGCATGTGTTCAACGAAAACATCAAAATACAAATCATGAAGTTTAATCATCCAATTGGCCATCGTTTGTCTAGATAAGGTGATTCCATTTCTTTCTAGGGACTGCTCTTGACGATATAAAGGTAATGATTGAGTAAACTTCTTATCAATGATTGATGCAAGTAATGATGGTGTTGCAAAGCTTCCTGGTATTACAGCAGTTGGCATTGCTTTTTTTACTAATTCTTCGTTACCTTCTTCATCTTTTTTTGCGTATACTTTTTGTTCATATTCAATTACTTCATAATATTCTTTATGGTGCACTAGTTCTTTTCTGAAATTTGATCCAATAAAACGTAATGATTCTCCAGTAATCGGATCAAACTTATCTTCTTCCGCTAAGTCTAAAAGAACTTTTGTCACTTCTAAATCATCTATATTTCTACTACGTTTTTTCTTTCTTTCGTGTTCTCTGACTTTTTGGGTATCATAATTTAAACTAGGTTCTGTTTTGAGTGGAGTAGAATAAGTTTCAGCTTCGTTAAATAGATTTAATTCAAGTTGATCGCTAATGATGGTACGTTCAGTTTTCTTTCCAAAAAGCGTTTTTTTGAAAAGCGCAATTTGCTCATCTTTCCAATTTAACTCAGCTTTTAAGGATTCGATAATCGCTTGTTGAGCTTCGATTTGTTTCTTTAATTGTGCGATTTCACTGTTATTTTGTACCATTTTTTATCACCACCAACGCCTATTATTATACCATAAATTATCATATAATGACACGATTTGGTATTGGATTAGAGACATCTAATCGGTCAAATTCTAGTCCTTCAATCAACCAATTTAGTTGCGATGAAGTAATGATGCAAACACCTGTTTCTTCTAATTCTTTTATCTTAAATCTCCCGTGCTCAAGTCTTCTGGTAAATAACCAAAAACCATTCGATTCATAATAAAGCATCTTGATTCTTGTTCTGTTTTTATTGGTGAAGATAAACAAACTGTGATCTAAAACATTTAAATTAAACTGACTGACAACAATAATGGATAAGCCATCAATGGATTTTCTCATATCTATATAGCGATTAGAGACATAAATGTTTTTAATTTCTGAAGCGTTAATAATCATAAAGCACTCACAATAAGATGAAGATATTTAATATCGCAGTTAATTGTATGACCATCAATTTGAAATTCAATCATAGTAGATACTGGTTCTTCATCAATAACAGTTACTTGGTTAAACAATTCATCACTTTGCATTATAAGTTTTTTGTACTTATAAAATGATGCCACACCAATGTTGTGTTCTTTACAATACTCTTTGACTGTCATCCCACTAGCTTCATGATCTGCAAAGATTGCTTTCCATTCTTCATTTGTCCTCATAAAAAGGTACACCTCCTCCGCACTAAGAATGTACCTATATTGTATTAAATTATTTTATTGTAAACTAGCGCTCACCATTTGACGCTTACATCATAACAGCCCTTTTTGATTTAAATATTTTTCTAAAAATTCAAAGAATCTTTCCATTTGTTGATCAGTTCCAATTGTAATTCTTAAATATTGATCAATCAATGGTTTATTCCAATGACGCACAATAATGCCTTCTTTTCTAAGTGCTAAAAATAATTCTTCACCATCAATCTTTGGATGTTTTACAAATACAAAATTTGCATAACTATCTGGAACAACAAATCCTAATGTTTTAAGTCTAGTTTTCGTATATTCTCTTGTTTGAATGACTTTTTGACATTTTTCTTTCATATCTTGACTATCTAATACAGAAGCAAGTCCAATTTGTTGTGTAATATAATCAATTGGATATGAGTTAAAAGAATTTTTTACATCATATAAATGAGAGATAGCTTCTTTATTTCCTAAAGCCACTCCTAATCTAGCACCCGCAAAAGATCTTGATTTAGAGAATGTTTGAATAACCACTAAATTTTCATATTGATCAATAAGTGACACACATGATTGTCCTCCAAAATCAATATAAGCTTCATCTACAACAACAATACTATCTGGATTACTTTTTAAAACTTCTTCTATAAAATCTATAGAAACAAGTAATCCTGTTGGTGCATTAGGATTAGGAAAAATAATTCCTGAATTTGGTTGTTTAAAATCATCAACATGCATTTTAAACTCTTGATCTAAAACAATCTCTTTATAATTCATTTGATAAAGATCACAATAAACTGGATAAAATGAATAAGAGATATTTGGAAATAATACTGGATCACTTCCATTAAAAAATGTTAAGAATGTAAGTGCTAAAACTTCATCCGAACCATTTCCTAAAAAAACTTGTTCATCTTTTAAACCATGATACTTAGCTAAAGCATGTCTTAATTCTTCTCCATCACTATTTGGATAAAGTTTTAATTTTTCAATATCGATATTTTTTAAAACCTCTTTTATTTTTTCACTTGGACCATATGGATTTTCATTTGTATTCAACTTAATCATATCAACAATTTTAGGTTGTTCTCCTGCTACATACGGTTCAACTTGTCTTAATTTATCTTGCCAACTCATTGTTATTCCCCCTCCAACATATCATTGATGACTTCATAAACATAATCAACTTGTTTTTCTGTTTTTTCTTTTATTTGTTTTTCTACACGATTAAAAGTATAAGCATGATCAGCTTTTTCAAACATATCTAAATCGTTATAAGAATCTCCTATACAATAGGATATCATTTCTTGATTTAATAACGAGCAAAGCGTTTTAAGTCCACTTCCTTTTGTACAATCTACTGTAATATCTAAATAAACAACATTAAGTGTTGCATGTATGCCTGGATATTTTTGATTCACTTTTTTTTGAATTTCAAGTATTTCATCTAATTTTTCTTGTGGATGAAAAGCACATACAATATCAATATCATCTTGAGTATGATCTAATATTTCTAAAAAATCACCTTCTATTTCTTGATAACCATTTTCTGTTAGAATACATGTTTTTTGATCTATATATCCATAAGTTTGTTGACCATCAAAAAATGTGTAATTTAAATAAGAATATTTTTGATAACTCTCTTTTAATATTTCTTTTGCAATCTCATTTTTTATTTGTTTGCGATAGAGAACTTGATCATTTTGATCAACAATCATTGCTCCATTATTTAAGACTAAATAATCATATTCAAAATGTGGAGTTACAAGTTTTGTTTCTTGAATATTTCTTCCTGTACAAAATGAAAAATAATGACCTTGAGCTCTTAATTTTTTTACAGCATCTTGATCTTTATAAGTAATGGGTAAATTGTCTTTAGCAATTGTTCCATCGATATCACTAAATAATATTTTTTTCATATATGACTCCTTAAGCTAAATCTAAAAATAACTGATATAAACGATCATGATTTTCATTTTTTTCAATCAAAGCTTCTTCTATATTTTTAGAAACAATTTGATTATCTTTCATACAAATACATAAACCACTTTTTCTTTTTTCTAGTAAACAAATTGCTTCTTCTGCCATTTTAGAAGCTAAAATACGATCTTCAGGAACTGGAGATCCACCCCTTTGAATATGTCCCAAAATAATTGATCTTCCTGAATACCCTGTTTCTTCACTGATACGATTTGCTAGCTTTTCAACATCTAATATTTTTTCACTTACAATAATAATAGCATGCTTTTTATGATATTCTTGTTCGCATATTTTAAGCTCTTCAATAATTTTATTTTCATCATAACCTGTTTTATCTGTAATAACAATTTCACTACCACAAGCAATTGCTGAATAAATAGCGAGATTGTCGGCATGATTTCCCATAACTTCAACAACAAAACAACGATGATGTGAACTAGAAGTATCTCTTAATTTATTAACAGCATCGATAATATTGTAAAGTGCTGTATGAAATCCTATCGTTTCATCCGTACCATTAATATCATTATCAATTGTTCCAGGAATTGCAATACAATCAATTCCTTTTTGACAAAGCGCTAAAGCACCTTTATAACTTCCATCTCCACCAATTACTACAAGTCCATCTATATTTCTTTGTTTAAGCTGCCAGATAGCTTTTTCTTGAACTTCATCTTCTTTAAATGATGGTAATCTTGAAGATTCTAAAATAGTTCCCCCTTTTGATAGTATTTCAGAAACATCACTATACCCTAATTTTTTAATATTTCCGGCTACCAATCCTTTATATCCTTCATAGATACCATAAACTTCAAAACCTCTTTTTATTCCTACTCGCACGATTGCACGAATCGCACCATTCATTCCTGGAGAATCTCCTCCTGAGGTCAAAACTGCAATTTTTCTCATCGA
This sequence comes from Faecalibacillus sp., assembly GCF_047023275.1. Lineage (NCBI taxonomy): Bacteria > Bacillati > Bacillota > Erysipelotrichia > Erysipelotrichales > Coprobacillaceae > Faecalibacillus > Faecalibacillus sp. Next base: position 80,425 of record NZ_JBKYAR010000005.1, read on the forward strand.
TTCACCTACTTTTTTCCCTATAATTATCCCTATTATACTTGTTTTACATAAAAAGAAAAAGCCAATTTCTTGGCTTTATATAAATTTTTCTATTTTTAACTTCGTATCATAAGATAATTTTAAGCGATATGTATCTTTATAATTAAATACTCTTATTGAAGATTGATTATTTCCTTTTGATTGTGTCATTCCTTTTCCATAATGAGAAAGGGTTTCTTTAGTTAATTCTTCTTCACTATTTTTTAAATCTGCTAATGTTTTTTGAATCAATTCTTGGTTATCTTTTCCATTGAATATTGTAATAATTTGATTCATTTTTTTAGCTTGTTGATTTAATTGTTGATATCCATCATCTAATTGTTGAACATTATTTAAATGATATTCAAATTGTAATTGATTTTGTTTTGATAAATCATAATCATAAGAAATATTCATAGTATTTTGTTTATCTAATGAAATATCATATTGAACAGACACATAAAGATTATTATTATCTGTTATTTGAAATGAATATTCTTGATCAATATTTTCTTTTCCTACTATTTTTTCTAAAGATGCTTCAATGTTATTGATTTTATTAACATATTTTTTACTATTCTTAACATTTTTTGAGAATTCTTTTAGTGAATCATATTGATAAACAACTGCTTCATGATTTGATTTTTCATATGTTTTTAATGTTGCTGTTTGATTAACTCCGCTATCAGTTAAAGCATCAAAAGTAAAGAAAGTAACTCCCATTGGTAATAAAATAAATGCAATTATTAAAATAGGATAAATAAAAGCAAACTTTCTTTTTGGAGTACGTTTCATTGGTTGATAGCCAGATTGGGGTGTCCCACAATAAGGACATACCTTTGCATTACTTGGTATATTTTTATGACATTTTGGACATTTTTTCATATTCTTATCAATCCTTTCTTTTAATCTTGGTATATTTGATCTAACCAAGATGAAAGTTTATCAATATAATCTTGTTTTTTTTCTTTTTGTTTTTTAGCTGTTAATGAATAATAGTCTTCATCTAAAAATGTATATTGATCAACAAATTTCCCATTATCTACTAACTTCAAAGTAGGAGTCCATGAAAAATCAAGTTTTTTTCTTATTTGATTATAACATGCTTTTTCTTTTTTAGTTGCTTCTTGACTGTTAGCTTGATCTTGATATTCTTTAATATTGAAATAATAAAGATAAACTCCTTTATTTTTCTTTAAATAACTTTTTAAATAAGGTTCAAATTCTTGACAATCTTTACAATCAGGTCTACCTATATATAAAACAAAATCTTCTTTTTGATCTATTTTCTTTAAAACATCATCATAATTGATTTCTATAATTTGATCTTTTGATAAATCTTTCTGTATAGTATGAGTGGATGTAGTATGACTACACCCACTTAATATACCTATTAAAAATGAAATCAATATGAACTTATTGATTATTTTAATAAAGATTCTCCATCCATTTCTTCAGGAATTGGTAAACCTAATAATTGTAACATTGTTGGAGCTAAATCTCCTAATTTTCCGCCTTCTTTTAATCCTACATGAGAATTAGTAACAATTAAAGGTACAACATTTGTTGTATGTGCAGTGAATGGATTACCATCTGCATCTAATTCTTCTTCAGCATTACCATGGTCAGCAGTAATTAACATAGTTCCACCTAATTCAAGAACTTTTTCATATACTTCACCAATACATTCATCTACAACGCTAACAGCTTTGATTGCTGCAGGAATAACACCAGTATGTCCTACCATGTCACAGTTAGCAAAGTTAACGATTACAACATCATGAATATCTTTATCTAATTCAGCAATTAATTTATCTTTTACTTCATAAGCTGACATTTCAGGTTGTAAATCATAAGTAGCAACTTTTGGTGAGTTAACTAACACACGAGTAGCTCCTTCGATTTCTTTATCTACCCCACCATCAAAGAAGAAAGTTACGTGAGCATATTTTTCAGTTTCAGCAATACGTAATTGTTTTAAACCTTGAGCTGATAAATAATCACCTAATGTATTTGTAAGTTCAGGTGAAACGAATGCGATTTCTCCATTAACGCTATCAGCATATTTCATCATACATACGAATTCTAAATCTTTAACTTGTTTTTCAGGTACATATCCTTCATAGAATGTAGGATTTGTGATTACTGTAGCTAATTGAATAGCTCTATCTGGTCTGAAGTTAGCGAAGATTACTGAATCTCCATCATCAATTGTTCCTTCAACGTTTTTGTTGTAACCAGGGATAACGAATTCATCTAATACATCTTTAGCATAAGAATCTTTTACATATTGAACTGGACATTCAAAAGATTCACCTTCTTGACATACGATTGCATCGTAAGCTAATTTAACACGATCAAATCTTTTATCTCTGTCCATTGCATAGTATCTACCAGAAATTGATGCGATTTGTCCAACACCGATTTCTTCAATTTTTTCTTGTAATTCTTTTACGAAATCAACACCACTATCAGGAGCAACATCTCTTCCGTCTAAGAAAGCATGTACATATACTTTATCTAAACCTTGTTGTTTAGCTAATTCTAATAAACCATAAATATGTTCATTCGATGAGTGAACACCACCATTTGATAATAATCCCCAAATATGTAATTTAGAACCATTATCTTTAGCATGTTGAATTGCTTTTAAGAATTTTTCATTTTCAAAGAAAGTTTTTTCATTTAAAGCTTTATTAATTAAAGTTAATGATTGATATACAGTTCTACCTGCTCCAATATTTAAGTGTCCAACTTCACTATTTCCCATTTGTCCATCAGGTAAACCAACTGGCATACCACTAGCTGAAATAGTTGTGTTTGGATACATAGCCATTAAATCATCTAAATTAGGTGTATTAGCAAGTCTTACAGCATTACCATTAATGCTTTCAGAAATACCATAACCATCCATAATACATAATACGATAGGTCTTTTTTTCATTTTTTTGTTTCCTCCATTAATACATTGTACATATTATCATTTTTGTTATCTCGTTTCAATTCATTTAGCTATATAAAATCAGTATTTTTTATTTCATTTCTTTTTTGTTTTTTGTGGTGTTGCAAGTAATGAAACACCACAAAAAGTAATGAGTAAAGGCCAATATTCTTGGATATAATAGACAATAATTGAAACGATTCCCTTAAATTCATTTGTACGATCTAATGTTAAGATGATACCCAAAATAATCAAAACAATACCACAATTTTTTTTAATATTCATTTTATTCACCAATTTTATTTTATCTTGGTTAAAATAAAAAAGATGTCCAAAAAAATCATACGATTTCTTTAAATATCTTTTTTGCATAATCTAATAATTGGATTATATTAACTTCTTCTTGTCCTTTTTGTGAAAAAACATAAACTTTATCATCCTCAAAAAAATCAAATCGATTTGAATGAATAATACTATTAATATCTTTTCTTCTTTCTTGGTTTAAGGTAATAAATTGATTTTCACACATCTTTCTTAGAATAATACACAAAGAAGCAAGCGATAATTCTAATTGACATCTTGTTTTCAATAAATCTCTTTCAACAATATAATTTGCAATTTCTTGATTATTTTTCAATCTATTTAGTTGATTTAAAATCATTTCTACTTTAACAACCTCTATATTTAATTGTTCTAAATAACAACTTAACTTTATTTGCCTTTTATTCATTTTTAAGCTCCTTATAAATAGATAATAGTTGTTTAGCATATAAAACAAGTGATAAAAGCATCAATATAATACAAATAAAAATTGAAACAGTTGCAAAAACAGAATTTGGAATATGTATTCCAATTAATAGGATTGCGACAACATCAAAGATAGCAGTAGAAATTTTTCCCCACCAAGAAGCTCCTTGTACCTTTGCTCCTTTTTCATATAAATAAAGTCCACCTAAAGCCAGCATTCCATCTTTTAAAACAATGATAAGAAGTAATAACCACATCCATGAATACGTATAAACTAAAACAAATGCAACCGTAAATTGTGTCAATTTATCAGCAATTGGATCTATAATTTTTCCAAAATCAGTAATCATCTGAAAATGTCTAGCAATATAGCCATCTAAAAAATCAGATAGACCTGAAATAATTAAGATAATAGCACATATATAATAATCTTCTTTACTTCCAGCTAAAAAATAGCGATGTAAAAAAATAGGAATAAGTATTATTCTTAAATAGCATAAACAATTAGGTATATTAAATAATTCTTTAAGTCTTATTTTTTTCATAGTTTTCACCTTCTGTATCAGTACTATAATCTTACAGTCTAATGATTAAAATTTCAACCTAAACAAAAAAAGGGAGATTTTTCTCCCTCTTGATTTTAATATTCTTTTTCTAATAAAGCTGCAGCTGCTTTATCAATAATCACAGTTACATCTTTATGATTTTGTAATACACTAGCAGGTAATTCTGGAGTTACAGGACCTTCGATCATTCCTTTAACAGCATCTTCTTTATTTTTACCACAAGCAATTAAAACAACACTTTTAGCATCCATGATATTTTGAATTCCCATAGAGATAGCTTGTTTTGGTACAGCATCTTCATCTCCATCAAAGAATAATCTTGCATTATCTTTAATAGTACTTTCTTTTAAATCAACATAATGTGTTTTTGAATTAAAATCAGTTCCTGGTTCATTGAATCCAATATGTCCATTTGAACCAATTCCTAATAATTGAACATCAACTGGATTTTCAGCTAACATTTTATTATATTCATCACAATTTTCTTGGATATTTCCTTGTCCACATGGAACATGTACATTTTCATCTTTAATATCAATTCCATTGAATAAGTTTTTATGCATAAAATAATGATAACTTTGTGGATGACTTGCATCTAATCCAAAATATTCATCTAAGTTGTATGATTTAACATCTTTATATGATGTATGATTTTTTTCATGATCTTCTCTTAATAATTCATACATTCTTACAGGAGTAGACCCTGTTGCTAATCCTAAAATACTATTTGGTTTTTCCTTTACTTGATTAATAAAAATTTTTGCTGCTTCTTGGCTTGCTTCTTCATAATTTTCTACGATAATAACTTTCATTGCAAACTCCTCCTCAATTCCATCATATCATGTCTAGACAAACAATTCAATAAATACTTGTCTTTTTTCTTAAAAAGTCCATTCGTTCAATGAAAATGTCTTTATTTTTCAATAAAAATAGGTTAGAATTGGGATGTAAATATGGAGGTGTTTAATACTATGATTAAAGGTATTGGGGCTTCTAGTGGTATTGCAATTGCTAAAGCATACAAACTAGTTATGCCTGATTTAACTGTAACACAAAACACTGTAGAAGATGTTGCAGCTGAAATCAAAAAATTTGAAGATTGTATGGCTGAAACAGCTAAACAATTAGAAGCAATCAAAGAAGCTGCTTCTAAAAACTTATCAGCTGAAGAAGCTGCTGTATTTGATGCGCATGCATTAGTACTTCAAGATCCTGAATTAAAAACACAAGTTTTAGACAAAATTAATAATGAAAAATTATGTGCTGAAGCTGCATTAGATGCAGTTGCAAATAATTTCATTGCAATGTTTGAAATGATGGATGATGATTATTTTAGAGAAAGAGCTGCTGATATTAAAGACGTTTCTCGTCGTTTATTAGCTAATTTACTTGGTAAACCATTACCAAACCCTGCTTTAATTGATGAAGAAGTTGTTATTATCGCTGATGATTTAACTCCTTCTGATACAGCACAATTAAATAAAAACTTAGTTAGAGGATTTGCTACTAATATTGGTGGTAGAACTTCTCACTCAGCTATCATGGCTCGTTCTTTAGAAATTCCTGCAGTTGTTGCTTGTAAAACAATTACTGAAGAAGTTAAAGATGGAGATTTAATTGTTCTTGATGGTATTGAAGGAACAGTTATGATCAATCCTGATGAAGCAACAGTTAAAGAATATGAAACTAAACGTGCTGATTTCATTGCTTATAAAGAAGAATTAAAGAAATTAGTTAATGAAAAAACAGTTACTACTGATGGACATCAAGTTGAATTAGTTGCTAACATTGGTTCAGCAAAAGATTTAGCAGGTGTTAAAGAAAACGGTGGTGAAGGTGTTGGATTATTCAGAACTGAATTCTTATATATGGAATCTGCTGAATTACCAACTGAAGAACAACAATTTGAAGTTTATAAAGAAGTATTAGAAGGTATGGAAGGTAAACCTGTTGTTGTTAGAACATTAGATATCGGTGGAGATAAAGAAATCGAAGCTATCGATTTACCAAAAGAAATGAACCCATTCTTAGGTGTTCGTGCAATCCGTTTATGTTTCCAAAGAGAAGATATCTTTAGAACTCAATTAAGAGCATTACTTAGAGCATCAGTTTATGGTGATTTAAGAATTATGTTCCCAATGATTGCTACTTTACAAGAATTCCGTAAAGCTAAAGGAATCTTAATGGAAGAAAAAGAAAAATTAGTTGCTGAAGGTGTTAAAGTAAGTGATACATTACAAGTTGGTATCATGATTGAAATCCCTGCAGCTGCTGTATTAGCTCATAAATTTGCTAAAGAAGTTGATTTCTTCTCAGTAGGAACAAATGACTTAGTACAATATACATTTGCAGCAGACAGAATGTCTTCTGGTGTAAGTTATTTATATCAACCATTCAACCCATCAATCTTAAACTTATTAAAACATGTTATTGATTCAGCACATGCTGAAGGTAAATGGGCTGGTATGTGTGGAGAAATGGCTGGTGAAGCTATTGCAGCTCCATTATTACTTGGTTTAGGATTAGATGAATTCTCAATGTCAGCTACTTCAATCTTAGCTCAAAGAAAATTAATTAAGAGCGTATCAAAAGCTGATATGGAAGCTTTAGTAGAAAAAGCATTAGATTGTGCTACTTCTGAAGAAGTTGTTGAATTAGTTAAATCTACAGTAAAAATGTAATAATAAAGACCTCGAAAAGAGGTCTTTTTTAGTGTATAAAAATTTGATATACAGTTATGTAAAGAAACCTAATCTAATGGATTAGGTATTCTTTACAGTTTTTTTATTTTAATGTAAAAATAGCTCAAGGAATCGAACCTAGAGCTACTTCTTTGGTAATAACATAATAATTACGAGTACATTCTAACATATATACGCTACCGCTACATAAGCGAAGTAAATGAAAATAATTTCAAACAAAATCAATAAATCATTGCTTATATATCACTTATTGAATATTTTTATAGTATATGAGGCATAAAAAACCTATCATAAATTGTTAGGCTTCTTTACAGCCCCTTTTTTATTGAATAAAAAAACGCAAAAAAAAAGAACTGGCAACGAGCTATTTTCGCACAACGTACTATC